>NZ_JBIQHY010000150.1:5905-16091 GCF_044508335.1 Actinomadura sp. | reverse complement strand
CCTCCAGGGGACTTTCACCCCCAAGCAATCGCCCATGCTGGGCGCACCACGCGGACGCGCCCCGGACCGGGCGGTCCGGGGCGCGTCCGGGGACGTCAGGCGCCGCGCAGCACGGCTCCGGTGCGGGCGGACGCCGCCGCCACCGCGGCGTCGCGGGCCTGCGACGCCTCCTCGGCGGTGAGCGTCCGGTCCGGCGCGCGGAACCGCATCGAGTACGCGAGGGACTTGCGGCCCTCCCCCACCTGCTCGCCGGTGTAGACGTCGAACAGCCGGACCGACTCCAGCAGGTCCCCGGCGCCGTCCCGCAGCGCCGCCTCCACCTCGGCGGCGGGCACCGCGGAGTCGACGACCAGCGCGACGTCCTGCGTGGCGACCGGGTAGGACGACACGTGCGGGGCGCGGACGGAGACCGGCTCGCCGAGGCGGCGCAGCTCCAGCTCCATCGCGCACGACCGCGCCGGCAGCCCGTACGCCTTCGTGACGCGCGGGTGCAGCTCCCCCGCGTGCCCGACGAGCGTGTCGCCGGCGTACAGGGCGGCGCAGCGGCCCGGATGCCAGGGCGCGTGCTGGTCGGTCTTGACCGTCAGCTCCACGCCGACCTCGCGGGCCACCGTGCGGGCCGCCTCCACGGCGTCCGCCCACAGGGCCGGGCGCCCCGGGCCCCACCAGCCGGCCGGCTCGCGGGCGCCCGACAGCACGACCGCCACCCGGTGCGGCTGGTCGGGCAGCGCCGCCTCCACCGCGGCGATCTCCTCGGCCGTCGGGCCGCGGTCCACGGCGAGGCGAGGCGCGCGCTCCGGCGCGTCCGCGCGCGGGCGGAACACCACGCCGATCTCGAACAGGGCGGTGTCGCCGAAGCCGCGGCCCACGTTCAGTGCCAGGATCTTGAGCAGGCCCGGCAGCAGCGTGGTGCGCAGCAGCGGCTCCTGCTCCGACAGCGGGTTCGCCAGCCGCATCGTCCGGCGGCGGGCGTCGTCCGCGGGGATCTGGAGGCCGTCCAGGTCCTTCTCGGCGATGAACGGGAACGCCAGCGCCTCGACGTAGCCGGCGCCGGCGAGGGCGCGGCCGACGCGGCGGCGCAGCCGCTGCTCCGCGGTCAGGCCCTTGCCCGCGACCGGACGCGGCGCGCGGGCCGGGATGTCCTCGTAGCCTTCGAGCCGGATGACCTCCTCGGCGAGGTCGTTCGGGTCGGTCAGGTCGGGGCGCCAGGACGGCGGCGTCACCGTCAGGACGTCGTCCCCGGTGACGGTGCAGCCGACCTGCTCCAGCCGGCGGACGACCGCGTCCCGCCCGTAGGCCACGCCCGCGACCCTGTCGGGGTGGCCGGCCGGCATCGTGACCGTGACCGGCTCGACCGGCGCCTCGGCGTGCGTCACCCCCGGCACGATCTCCGCGCCGCCCAGCTCGGCGAGCAGCCGGACCGCCCGGTACGAGGCGTACAGCGGCAGCTCGCGGTCGACGCCGCGCTCGAACCGGTGCGACGCCTCGCTGTGCAGCCGGTGGCGGCGGCTCATCCGGGCGGTGCCCATCGCGTCGAAGTGCGCGGCCTCGATGACCATGTCGGTGGACCGCTCGTCGATCTCGGTGGCGAGGCCGCCCATCGTGCCGGCCATCGAGATCGGCCCCGACTCGTCGGTGATGAGGATGTCGTCGGGGTCGAGCGTGCGCTTGACGTGGTCGAGCGTCTCCAGCTTCTCGCCGGGCGCGGCCCGCCGCACCACGATCGGGCCGGTGAGCTTGCTCCGGTCGAAGGCGTGCAGCGGCTGGCCGAGCTCCAGCATCAGGTAGTTGGTGACGTCCACGGCGAGCGACACCGGCCGCATCCCGGCGCGGTGCAGGCGGACCTGCATCCACAGCGGGGTCTTCGCGTCGGGGTCGAACCCGCGCACCTCCCGCAGCACGAACCGGTCGCAGGCGGACGTGTCGCCGATGCTCGCGGGGTACGCCTCCCCGTTCTTGGCCGGCAGCTCGACGTCCGCCGGGTCCTTGAACGGGACGCCGTAGGCCGTCGCGGCCTCGCGGGCCAGGCCGCGGATCGACAGCGCGTAGCCGCGGTCGGGGGTGACGGCGATGTCCAGGATGTCGTCGCGCAGCCCGAGCAGCTCGATCGCGTCCGCGCCGACGGGCGCGTCCGGCGGCAGGACGAGGATGCCGCTGTGGTCATCGCCGATGCCCAGCTCGCTGACCGAGCAGATCATGCCCTCGGACAGCCGGCCGTAGGTCTTGCGCGCGCCGATCTCGAACCCGCCGGGCAGCACGCCGCCCGGCAGGATCACCACGACGCGGTCGCCGGCGGCGAAGTTGGTGGCGCCGCACACGATGTTCTGCGGCTCGCCGGTTCCGTTCGCGTCGCCGACGTCCACCTGGCAGTAGCGGATCGGCTTCTTGAAACCGGTCAGCTCCTCGATCGCCAGGACCTCGCCCACGACGAGCGGGCCGGCGATGTCGGCGCCGGCCCGCTCGACGGTCTCGACCTCCAGGCCCGCCGCGATCAGCTCCTCGGCGAGCGCCCGGCCCGTGACGTCCGCGGGCAGCTCGACGTACTCGCGCAGCCAGGAAAGAGGTGCCCGCATCAGATCTCCATCCCGAACGGGAGGGTGAACCGGACGTCGCCCTCCACCATGTCGTACATGTCCTCCACGCCGTGCCGGAACATCAGCGTCCGCTCGACGCCCAGCCCGAACGCCCAGCCGCTGTAGCGGTCCGGGTCGACGCCGCAGGCCACCAGCACCCGCGGGTTGACCATGCCGCAGCCGCCGAGCTCGATCCAGCCCTCCGAGCCGCACGTCCGGCACGGGTCGCCGCCCGGCTCCGCGGACGCCCCCCGGCACACGAAGCACTGCATGTCCACCTCGGCGGACGGCTCGGTGAACGGGAAGAACGACGGCCGGAACCGGGTCTTCAGCCCCTCGCCGAACATGCCGGTGACGAACGCGTCGATGCCGCCGCGCAGGTCGGCCATCGTCAGGCCCTCGTCGACGGCGAGGCCCTCCAGCTGGTGGAAGACGGGGCTGTGCGTGGCGTCCAGCTCGTCGGTGCGGAACGTGCGGCCCGGCGCCACCACGTAGACGGGCAGCTCCCGCGACAGCAGCGACCGGACCTGCATCGGCGAGGTGTGCGTGCGCATCACCAGGCCGGACTCCTCCGACTCCACGAAGAAGGTGTCCTGCATGGTGCGGGCCGGGTGGTCGGGCACGAAGTTCAGCGCGTCGAAGTTGAACCACTCCGCCTCGACCTCGGGGCCCTCGGAGACCTCGAAGCCCATGGAGACGAAGACGTCGGCCATCCGCTCCTGCATCGTGGTCAGCGGGTGGCGGGCGCCGCGCGGGGCGCGGTCCCAGGGGAGCGTGACGTCGACGGTCTCCTCGACGAGGACCCGCCGGTCGCGCTCCTCCTCCAGCTCGGCCTGGCGCTCCTTCAGCGCCTTGGACACCGCGCCGCGGGCGGCGCCGATGCGCTTGCCGGCGTCGGCGCGGGCCGCGGGCGGCAGCGCGCCGATCTCCCGGTTGGCGAGCGCCAGCGGGGAGCGGTCCCCGGCGTGGGCCAGGCGGACCTGCTTCAGCTCGTCGAGGTCGGCGGCCGCGGCGATGGCGGCGAGCGCCGCGTCGCGGGCCCGCTCCACCTCCTCCGGCCGCAGCGCGGACACCTCGACGGGGTCATAGGACTTGTTGGGTGCAGACATGGTGGTGTGATCGACTCCGGTCGGCGTGGGACGCCCGCAGTCTAGTGCGCGGGCGGTGAAGATCCGGAAAGCGTGCGCGTGACGCGCTGGCCCGTTCAGGGGCCCGGTGCCGTGCCGGCGGCGTGCGCCGCGGTCAGCCGGCGTAGTCGGGGGCCCCTGCGGGCACGGTAAATCGGAACTCGGCGCCGCCGCCGGGCGCCCGGCGCACCGTGATCACTCCGCCGTGCGCCTCGACCAGGCCCTTCACGATGTAGAGCCCGAGACCGGTGCCGCCGCGGCGGTTGCCGCCGGGGCCGCGCCAGAACTGCCGGAAGACGCGCTGGGCGGCCTCGGGCGGAATGCCCTCGCCCTCGTCGCGCACCGACACGGCGGCTCCCTCCTTGTGCGCGTCCGGTTCCACCACAATGGTGACAGTACCCGCCCCGTGCCGCACCGCGTTTTCGACGAGGTTGCCGAGGATCTGGTCCATCTTGTCGGGGTCGAGCCACATCTCCGGCAGCTCGCCGCGCGTCTCGAAGCGGAACCGCTCGGCCGGCTCCCCGGCCGCGATCCGGCCCGCGATGATCTTGCGGACCTCGCCGGGGATGTCGACGACCTGGCGGCGCATCTCCAGCCGGCCCGCCTCGATGCGGGACACGTCCAGCAGCTCGGTGATCAGCCGGGTGACGCGGTCGGCGTCGGCGTTGACGGTCTCCAGCATCACCCGTTTCTGGTCGTCGTTGAAGCGGTGCCACTTGGCGAGCAGCGTGGCGGTGAACCCCTTCACGCTGGTGAGCGGGGAGCGCAGCTCGTGCGCCACGGTGGAGACGAGGTCGGCGCGGTCGCGCTCCTGGCGGGCGCGGTGCACGGCGTCGCGCAGGCACACGGTGAACCGTTCCACCCGGCCCCGCGCGTCCCGCCGGTAGGCGGCCGTCACCAGCACCTCGGTGCCGCCGGGCAGGAACAGGGCGCGCTCCGGGTGCCGGGTGCGGGTGCACAGGCCGTCGTAGGGGGCGAGGCACTTCCACCAGTCGCGCCCCTCCGCGTCGTGCAGCGGCAGGACGTCGCGGAAGTCGCGGCCCACCGCGGACTCGGCGGAGATGCCGGTGATCCGCGCGGCGGCGGCGTTGAACACCGCGACGCGGGCGTCCCGGCCGGCGACCATCAGCCCGTCGGGCAGGTCGTCGGCGGCGTCCCACTCGGCGGCCGGCCCGGACCCCTGCTCGGGTACGCGCGCGGCCACGGGAGGGGACTCCTCTCCGCCCACAGCGGCCTCCAGAACACCGTTGAGAACGCGGCCTGTCGAAAAGAGACTCTAGCCGGAACCGGCCGTGTTGCGGGACCCGGAAACCGCCCGGCGGCAACGCATCTGTAGCCTCCCGGGCGGGGTGCCGCCCCACCGGCGGGCGGCGGCCCCGGCGGCGGCCCGCGGGCCCGCCGGGACGTGCGGGCTCACCGGGACGCGGCGGGCGGGCCGGGCGCGGCCCACGCGTCCTCCACGGCGGCGTGGACCGCGAACAGCCGGTGCAGCCCGGTGATGCGCAGCAGCCGCAGCTGGGCGGGCCGGACCGCGGCCAGGGCGATCTCGCCGCCGTCCGCGGCGATCTGGTTGTGCGCGGCGACCAGCGCGCCGAGCCCGGCCGCGTCGCAGAACGTGACGGCGGCGAAGTCGGCCACCAGCCGGCGCGGCCCCGCCCCCGGCGGCCGGCCGTGCAGCCCGACCAGCCGGTCGCGCAGCGTGCCGGCGGTGCGCAGGTCGATCTCCCCGGCCACCGCGACGACGGCCGTGTCCCCCCGGACCCGCCCGACCTCGATCCGCAGCCCGCCGGCCGCGAGGGGCGCGGTGACGCCCGCCGGGCCGGACGCGGCGGCGGGCGCCGCGACCGCGCCCGCCCGGCACCTCACCTCCGGCGCGCGGCGGCCCGCTCTGCGGGCCGGCCCGGTCTCCTCGGTCATCACGTCTCGCCCCCACTCTGCACGGCGCCATGCCGTCCCTGGTCAACGCACTGATCAACACGGTAGGCGCCGGAGGGGCCGGCGTTGATCCCCCGCCGGTGCCTGATCCGGCTCCTACCTGCGGATGAGCCGCACGGAGCGGCAGGCCCCCCGCCCTCCGCCCGTGCGCGGTCCATCCTCCCAGCCGGCCGGCCGGAAAACGGCGCCCCGGGCGACCGAATGCGGCCAGCCGATCACGGAGCGCAGTGAACCGCGGCGGCCTCCGGACGTACAGCGCCGCGAAGATCACCGGTGTCACCCGCCGCGCCCGGCGCGCCGCGGGTCAGCCGCCGCGCTGCGCGCGCGCCGAGGCGTAAAGGCATACGGCCGCGGCCGTCGCCAGGTTCAGGCTCTCCGCACGGCCGTAGATGGGCACGCGGACGACCTCGTCCACGTGCCGGAGTATCTCGTCGGGAAGCCCCCACGCCTCGTTGCCGAACACCCAGGCGGTGGGGCGCGCGAGCAGCCCCTCGTCGATCGCCCCGTCCAGGGTGCGGTCGCCGCCGCCGTCGGCGGCGAGGACGGCCAGCCCCGCGCCCTTCAGCTCGGGGATCAGCGCGTCGAACCGCGGGCCGGTGACGACCGGCAGGTGGAACAGGCTGCCCGCCGAGGCCCGCACGCACTTGCCGTTGTAGGGGTCGACGGACGCGTCGGTGAACACGACCGTCTCCGAGCCGGCGGCGTCGGCGGTGCGCAGCACGGTGCCCGCGTTGCCGGGGTCGCGGACGTGCGCGAGGACGGTCACCAGCCGGGGACCCGCCTCCAGGGCCTTGGCGAGCGGCACGTCGACGAACTGGCAGACCGCGAGCAGCCCCTGCGGGGTGACGGTCTGGGCCAGCTCGGCCATGACCTCGCCGCTGACCCGCAGCACCGGCGCGCCGGCGCGCTCGGCGGCGAGCACCAGCTCGGGATGGCGGGCCTCCGCCTCGGCGGTGGTGAACAGCTCGGCGAGCGTGCCGGGGATCTCCAGCGCCTCCCGCACTGCCTGCGGCCCCTCGGCGAGGAACCGGTTCTCGCGGCGCCGGAACGCGCGTTTGGCGAGCCGCCGAGCGGCCTTCACCCGTGGTGATCGGAGAGAGGTCAGCTCGCGGCCCGCCATGTCGCCGTACTCGCCCGTCCGCCGGTCGCCCGGCTCAGGCCGCCTCCGTGCCCTCGGCCGGGAGCGCGTCCTTGGCGACCTTGACGAGCGCGGCGAACGCCGCGGCGTCGTTGACGGCCAGCTCGGCGAGCATGCGGCGGTCGACCTCGATCTCCGCCGCCTTCAGGCCCTGGATGAACCGGTTGTAGGTGATGCCGTTGGCGCGGGCCGCGGCGTTGATCCGCTGGATCCACAGTCGGCGGAACTGGCCCTTGCGGTCCTTGCGGTCCCGGAAGGCGTAGGTCATCGAGTGGAGCTGCTGCTCCTTGGCCTTGCGGTACAGGCGCGAACGCTGACCGCGGTAGCCGCTCGACCGCTCCAGGACGACCCGACGCTTCTTGGCGGCGTTGACGCCCCGCTTCACGCGTGCCACGTGCTGAACTCCTTCGTGGGGGCCGGGGCCATCCGGGCCTCGGCCGGTCGCTGATGTTCCTGGTCGAGTGCTACTTGCGCAGCAGCTTCTTGATGTTCTTGGCGTCGGCGTCGGCCACCACGGCCGGGGCGGACAGCCGGCGCGTGCGCTTGGTCGGCTTGTGCTCGAGCAGGTGGTTCTTGTTGGCGCGGCGGCGCATCACCTTGCCGGAGCCGGTCAGCTTGAAGCGCTTCTTGGCACCACTGTGGGTCTTGGTCTTCGGCATGGTCGCCGTCGTCTCCCTTTGTCCCGGCCCCCGTGCGTGCCGCACGGGGGCGCGCCTGATCGGCGCACCGCACGGAGTTCCGTGGACGCGCCTGGTCAGGCTTCAATGTACGTGCGCCGCGACCCCGCTCAGCCGCGAGGTCGCGGAGTCGGGACCGCCGCGAAGCCGTCCCGGAGCGGCCGTCAGGCGGTGCTCTCGGCCTCCTGCCCGCGGGCCGTCTTCTTCTTGTGCGGACCGATCACCATGATCATATTCCGGCCGTCCTGCTTGGGCCGCGACTCGACGAAGCCGAGTTCCTCGACGTCGTCGGCGAGCCGCTGCAGCAGCCGGTAGCCCAGCTCCGGACGGGACTGCTCACGACCACGGAACATGATCGTGACCTTCACCTTGTCCCCGGCCTTCAGGAACCGCACCACGTGACCCTTCTTGGTCTCGTAGTCGTGCGGGTCGATCTTCGGGCGGAGCTTGATCTCCTTGATGACCGTGTGCGCCTGGTTCTTCCGCGCCTCACGCGCCTTCATCGCGGACTCGTACTTGAACTTGCCGTAGTCCATGAGCCTCGCGACGGGCGGACGCGCGGTGGGCGCCACCTCGACGAGGTCGAGGTCCGATTCGCGCGCGATCTCAAGGGCCTTGGCGATGGGCACTATGCCCACCTGTTCGCCGTTCGGGCCGACGAGCCGGACCTCGGGCACGCGAATGCGGTCGTTGATACGCGGTTCGGCGCTGATGGGACCTCCTTGGGGCCGTTCTCAAGTCTGCTGGACCGGTCGTACCCCGAGGCTTCCACAAGAAAAGCCCCGCACGACTCACGCACGGGGCCACCTTCGGTCTCCCTCCCTGGACGGACGGGCCGCCCGGGGACGGCGGCGGGACGAGCGCGCAACGCTCGTTCGCCGGACCGATGACCCACCGGCCTTGCGGCCGGTCAGGTGGGAGGTGGCCTCCGCTTGAGCGCCCGGCGCGCGCCACCGCTCGGATCGCGCGCACTGGGCCGGTCGGCCACCAAGACTACCATCCGGCGGGGCCGGATGCGCCAGACCGAAACCGTCCCGTGACGTCGGGCGGGCGCCGGTGCCTTGGTGAGGTACGCCACTCTGTTCAACAGCACCGGGCGCCCCGCAATTCCCCATCCCGCCGGGCGTCCCGGCGCGCCTCGGCGCGGCGGGGCGCGGACGGGCGCGGGTGGCCGGGAGCGGGAAGGTGAGGATGTTGTGGCCGGGCGGGCGTCTCGGCGCGCGGGGCCCCGGTTGTTACGGTGGAGCGGAGACGGCCCGGTGGGGCCGGCAGCAGGGAGGTAGTCCCCGCGATGCCCTCGGTCGAGGCCGGCGCCGCCGGCCCCCTCACCGCCTTCCCGCCGATCGCGCTGCAGTTCGCGCAGAAGGCGTTCATCGTGTCCGGCGGGCGGCTGCTGATGGTCCGCAAGTCCGCGTCCGACCCGTTCCACCCGGGCCGCTGGGAGGTGCCCGGCGGGCGGCTGGAGGTGGACGCCGACCTCGACCTCGACGACCACATCCGCCGGGAGGTCTGGGAGGAGGTCGGCCTCAAGATCGATCCGGGCCCGCCGTTCCACCTGTGGCAGTGGTACATGCCCGACCGCGGGCCCCGCGGCGGCCGTGCGCCGGGCGGGCGGATCCGCGTCGTCGCGGCGGCGCGCCGCTGCCGGCCGGTGACGCTGGACGCGACCCTGGACAACCAGGACGGCGGCGACCACCTGGACGGCTGCGCCTGGGTGCCGCTGGACGAGGTCGGCGGCTACGACCTCATCCCGAGCCTGCGTCCGGTGATGCGGGCCTTCCTGCTCCCGCCCGGCTGACCGCCGCCCATGGCCCCGCCCCGCTCGCCCGTGGAGTGGCCGGGGCTCGACGGCGCCGCCGAGCGGCGGTTCTCGATGCTCGTCATCGGCGACGCCGGGATCGAGGTCCGCGCGTCCCTGCCGGACGTCCGGTTCGCCGACGTCCGCGCCGACCGGCTCTGCTACGCCCCCGCGCGGGCCGTGGTCGCCGGCACCGCGGTGAACCTGGCCCGGTGCGCGGCCGCTCGGTTCCGCCGGGTGGGGGTGCTGGCGAAGATCGGCGACGACGACTACACCGCGGTCATCCGCCGGGAGCTGCGCCGCATCGGCGCGGTCGACCACCTGCGCGTCGAGGCGGGCGCGCCGAACGGCGTCTCGGTGATGCTGCGCGACCGCCCGCGCGGCGGCGGGCCGGGCGTCCGGCTGCTCGTCGTCCAGGAGGAGCCGCCGGGGCGCCGGCTCACCGCCGCGGAGGTCGCGGCGGCGGCGGACGCGATCGCGGGCGCCGACGTGCTGGTCGCCGACGGGTACTCGGCGCTGTCCCCGGTGTCGCGGGCGGCGCTGGAGGAGGCGGCGCGGATCGCGGGCGCGGCGGGGACGCGGGTCGCGTTCGACCTCGTCCCGCACGACGTCGACGCGCGGCTCCCGGCGTCGGACATGCTGCCGGTGCTGGCCCGCGCGGACCTGGTGTTCTCCGAGGCGCCCACACTGGCGCGCCTCCTGGGGCGTCCGGCGCCGTCCGGCGCCGGCGCGGTGCGCGGGCTGCTGCCGGTGCTGGACCGCGAGGTGCCGGGGCGTCCGCTGTGGCTGCTGCGGTTCGGCCCGACGTCCCTGGAGGGCGTGCTCGCCTACCAGCGGGGACGGCTGCTGATGGAGTACCCCACCGGCTATGGCGCGGGCGTCCGGCGCGCGGGCTTCGGGGACCGGCTGGCCGCGTGCGAGCTCTACTGGTGGCTGTC
>NZ_JBIQHY010000150.1:0-5805 GCF_044508335.1 Actinomadura sp. | reverse complement strand
GGCCCAGCGCAGGAACTGGCTCCTGACGCCGTCCCCGGGATGGACGGTCATGACCTCGTCCTCCTCGATCAGGAGGTAGGAGCGTCCGGCGCGCAGGTACGCCCGGAGGGCGGCGCGTCCGGCGGGCATCCCGGGACGGCCCCGCTCCTCCACCACCCGGCGGATGCCCGGGGTTCCGGGGAGCATGTGCCAGTGCGCGTGGTCGATGCACGCGCCGCCGCCCTGCGGAGTCGCCGGGCCGTGCTCGAACAGCAGCAGCTCACCGCTCCCGTAGGCCGCGCGGTAGAGGCGGGCGACGCGGCCGCGCCACCGCAGCGCCCGCTCCCACATGCCCGGGCCGAACTCCCCCGCGCACTGGTAGTGCTCGCGGGTCACCAGCAGGACGTGGCCCTCGGCGAGGGGCGCCACGTCCGGGATGAGGAGGAAGTCGCGGTCGCCGGCGATCACGCCGGACTCGCCGGGGAGGTCCGCCATGCCGTTGAACCGGAAGCGCAGGGGCGGGCACAGGACGCAGTCGTGCTCGGGCTCGTTCCACGCCGTCGGCTCGGCCAAGCCTCCTCCAGCACCACGGAACGGGACCACTCTCCCTCCAGCCTTCCCGCCGCCGGCGGACCCTGCGGCAAGGGATACCGACATGGAACCTCCGGGGTACAAAACCTGGCCAAACGGGAACAAAAGGGAGGAAAGGCAACACTGTGCACCAGACGACTCCTCCCCTCCCCGCACCGGCCCCCCGCCCAGCCCGACCCGCCGCCGCGCCGGAACGACTCCGGCCCCGCGGTGCCGGCGCTCCGGCCATCGACATGGCCGTCCTCGAAACCCGGCTGAACGAGTCGCTGGACGTCCTGCGCGACACCTACGCGCCCGCGCTCGGCCCCGGCGGCGGCTGGTACCACGAGCTGGCGCGCCCCGAACCGGGCAGCACCGCGACGGCCCTCGGGCTGATGGCGTTCGTGGAGGCGGGACGCCCCTTCGAGTACTTCGACGACGGGCTGGCCTTCCTCGCCGCCCGGCAGACCCGCTCGGACGACGGGCTGCGCGACGGCGGCTGGGCCACCAAGACCAGCCTCGGCATGCCGGTGGTGGAGGCGACCGGCTGGATCGCGCGGTTCCTCGCCCGCGCGCGCTGCGACCTGCGCGACGACGCGCCCGACACCAAGCGCGCCTACCAGTGGCTGCTGCGCAACCAGAACCCCGACGGCGGCTGGGGCTCCCTGCACGGCTGCGCGTCCCGGGTGTGGCTGACGTGCCTGGCGCTGCGCGCGCTCAGCCAGCTCAACCCGTACGACCCGGCGGTCGACCGGGGCGTGGAGTGGCTGACCGCCGACCGCACCGCGCACCGGCCCGGCTGGGGGCCGACCCCGGAGTCCCGGCCGACCGTCACCCACACCGCCTTCGCGCTGGTGACGCTGGCCGAGGCGCGCCCGGAGCTGCGGACCGAGCGGCTGCTGGACGCCTACGACTGGCTGCTGGAGAACCTCGACCCCGACGACGACCACACGTGGATCGAGACCTACGACGTCTCCCCGCACGGCGCCTCCGCGCACGGCGCGTCCCCCCGGTGCGCCGGCCCGGAGCCGGTGTGGCGGCTGGCCCTGTGGCACTACGGGCTGCCGATCGCGCTGTCGGCGCTGCTGCGGGACCCGCGCGGCCCGCACGGGCCGGTCGTCGCGCGGGCGTTCCGGACGCTGGTGCGCGGCGAGTTCGCCGACCCGCGCTGGACGGGCTACCCGGGCAGCGGGCGCACGTCGCTGTGGACGCTGTGGTGGCGGCTGGAGACGCTGATCGCGCTGTCCCGCGTCCCGCTCGCCGGGAGCGCCGACATCCTGCACTGGCTGCCGGACGCGACGGTGGTGCAGCGGGCGCACGCGCGGGAACGCCCGCTGGCCGACCTGCTGCCGCACCGGAGGCTGGTGGACCCGGTCGGGTTCGCCCGGCGGCACTGGGCGGCGCTCCTGCTGAGCCTCGTGTGCGCCGCCAGCCTGCTGGGCGTCGCCGCGGACCTGTGGGGGTGGAAGGACTTCTGGCTCAGCGTGATCCTGCCCGTCGTCCTCACCGCCATCGACGAGTCGGCGAAGCGGCGCCGCACCCCGCGCGGCCCGCCGCCCGCCCCGCCCTGACGCACCGGGGCGGGGTCAGGCGCGGCGGGCGAGCTCCGCCTCCCCGGCGGCGCGCATGGCCGCCACGGGCACGTCCTCGCGGCCCGTCATCAGCGCCACCTGCCGGACGGCCTGGTGCAGCAGCATCGCGAAACCGCCGACGACCGTCCCGCCGGCCCGCTCCACCGCCGCCGCCAGCACCGTCGGCCACGGCGCGTACACCACGTCGAACAGGGCCGCGCCGGACGCGGCGACCGGGCCGGCGAACGCGTCGGCCGCGCGTCCCGGCAGCGTCGACACGACGAGCTCCGCCGGAAGGTGCGCGGTCACCCGGTCGAGCGCCACGACGCGGACCGCGAGCCCGAACCGCTCCCCCACCTCGGCGGCGCCGGCGGCGCGCTCGGGCGACCGGGCGGCGAGCACCGCCTCGGCCGTGCCGAGCCGGGCGAGCGCGGCCAGCGCGGACGCGGCGGTGGCGCCGCCGCCCAGCACCAGCGCCGACTGCGGCGCCTTCAGCCCGGCCTCGGTGAGCGCCGTCTCGATGCCGTGCACGTCGGTGTTGTCGGCGTGCCGCCGCCCGTCCCGCAGGACGATCGTGTTGGCGCCGCCGACCGCCACCGCGAGGTCGGACACCGAGTCGGCGAGGTCCAGCGCGACCCGCTTGAGCGGCATGGTCAGCGACAGCCCCGCCCATTCGGGGCCGAGGCCGTCCAGCAGCGCGGCGAGGCCGTCCTCGCGGCACTCGATCGCGTCGTAGGTCCACGAGTCCAGGCCCATCGCCGCGTACGCCGCGCGGTGCAGCACCGGCGACAGCGAATGCGCGACCGGCGATCCCAGCACCGCCGCCCGGCGCACCGCAGCGCCGGCCGCCGTCCCCCCGGTCACTGGCCCGGATGCGCCTTCTGCCACTCGCGGAACTCCTTCTCGATCGCCTGCCGCTCCGCCTCGGTGGTGGCGAACTTGGTGACCTTGTTCGTCGGGTCGGTCGCGATGAAGTACAGCCACGTCCCGGGCTTCGGCGCGAGCGCCGCCTCGATCGCGTCCGCGCCGGGGTTGCTGATCGGGCCGGGCGGCAGGCCCGCGTGCAGGTAGGTGTTGTAGGGCGACTGGATCTGCAGGTCCTTCTCGGTGACCGTCAGCCGCCGCTCGTCCAGCGCGTACAGCACCGTCGTGTCGAACTGCAGCTTCATGCCCTTCTTCACCCGGTTGTAGATGACCCGGGAGATCTTCGGCAGGTCGGCGGGCTTGCCGCCCTCGGCCTGGACGAGGCTGGCGATCGTGACGACTGTCGCGGGGTTCATCTTCGCCCTGCGCGCCTTCGCGACGAGGTCGGTGCTGCTCGCCTCCTCGTTGAACCGATCCACCATCTGCTTGAGGATCTGCCGCGCCGAGCCGTTGGGGTCGAGGTCGTAGCGGCCCGGGTACAGGTACCCCTCCACCCTGCCCTTCGCGTAGGGCGGCAGCCCGAGGCTCTTCCCGTCCTTGGCGGCGTTCTGGAACTCCTTCGCCGAGATGCCGGTCTTCTTCGCCAGCAACTGGTAGATCTCGGCGGCGCGGCGGCCCTCCGGGATCGTGATCTGGTTCCCGGCCCGCGACTTCGGGTTCAGCAGCAGCGCCATCGCCGCGGCCGACGACATCTTCAGCCGCATCTGGTAGAAGCCCGGCTGGATGCTGGAGGCTCGCGTCTCCTTGTTGTAGGCCTTCACGAACGCGCGGGCGCTCTTGACCACGCGGTGCTCCTCCAGCGTCGCGCCGATCACCGAGCCGCTGGCGCCCTTCTTGATCTGGACCGTGACGCTGCCGGACCCCTGGCCCGCGTAGTCCGGCGGGTGCCACTTGTTGTCCAGCCAGGCGTAGCCGAGGACACCGCCGGTGCCGAACACCGCCACCAGGAACGCCATCGCGAACAGCGCCGCCGCCCGGCCGTTGCGCCGGCGGCGCTTCTGCCGTTTCCGGACGCGCCGCTGCTCCCGCCTGCCGTACACCTCGTCCGACGGCCGCCCGTCGCCGTAGGGGTCTGAGAAGAGGTCCAAATCGTTCATGAGCTCCCCCGGACGATCTCTCCTGGGGGGTGCCCAGTCAACCGTTCCGCGTCGAGGGCCGCCTGGAGCAGGACCGCCGCGGCGGCCTGGTCGACGACCTTGCGCCTCGCTTGACCATGTACTCCCCCGGCCCGCAGACCGCTCTCGGCGGTGACGGTGGTGAGCCGCTCGTCGTACAGCCGGACCGCCTCCGGGGGAAGGCGGTCCGCGAGCCTGGCCGCGAACTTGCGCGCCGCCCGAGCCGCCGGGCCCTCCCGGCCCGACAGCGACGTCGGCAGCCCGACGACGACCTCGATCGCCTCGTACTCGGCGGCGAGCGCCACGAGCCGGTCGACGTCGCCCCTGCCGCTCTTCACGGTCTCCAGCGGGGAGGCGAGGACGCCGCCGGGGTCGCTCTTGGCGACCCCCACGCGCACGCTCCCCACATCGACTCCCAGCCGGACGCCCTGCCTCATGGCAGGTGCTCCGGTCGCATACCCCGTCGCGCCGGGCTCACGCGGCCCCTACGGCTCGTTCGACGGCGGCGAGGGCGTCGCCGACGGCGCCGGCGTTCGCACCGCCGCCCTGCGCCAGGTCGTCCTTGCCGCCGCCACCGCCGCCGAGGGCCTTGGCGGCGAGGCCGACGAGCGCGCCCGCCTTGAGGCCGCGCTCGCGGGCGCCCTCGGTGACGGCGACGACCACGACGGGGCGGTCCTTCGGCACGCCGGCGACCATCACGACGGCGGGCCGGGCGGCCAGCCGGCCGCGCACGTCGACGGCGAGCCGGCGCAGGTCGTCGGCGCCGGTGCCGTCGGGGGCGCGGTGCCCCACGAACGCGATGCCGCCGATGTCCTTGGCGGAGTCGGCGAGCGAGCCCGCGATCGCGAGGACCTGCTGGGCGCGGAGCTTCTCCAGCTCCTTCTCGGCGTCGCGGAGCCGGGTGAGGACGCCGGAGATCCGCTCGGGCAGCTCCTCCTTGCGCGCCTTCATCTGCTCGGCGAGCTGCGCGACGAGGACGCTCTCGCGGGCCAGGAACCGGAACGCGTCGATGCCGACGAGCGCCTCGACGCGGCGGACGCCGGCGCCGATGGACGACTCGCCCAGCACCTTGATCAGGCCGAGCTGCCCGGAGCGGGCCACGTGGGTGCCGCCGCACAGCTCGCGGGAGTAGTCGCCGACCTCCACGACGCGGACCTCGTCGCCGTACTTCTCGCCGAACAGCGCGAGCGCGCCCATGGCGCGGGCCTCGTCGATGGAGGTGTGGAAGGCCCGGACGTCCAGGTCGCCGACCAGCACCTCGTTGACCTCGTCCTCGACGTCGCGCAGCACGCTCGGCGGGACGGCGCCGGACGCGGTGAAGTCGAACCGGAACCGGCCGGGCGAGTTCTCCGACCCGGCCTGCGCGGCGGACTCGCCGAGCGCGCGGCGGAACCCGGCGTGCACCATGTGGGTCGCGGTGTGCGAGCGGGAGATCGCGCGGCGCCGCTCCACGTCGACCTCGGCGTAGGCGGTGTCGCCGGCCTGCGCCTCGCCGCTGCGGACGCGGCCGCGGTGCACGATGAGGCCCGGGAGGGGCGCCTGCACGTCGGTGACCTCGATGACGGCGCCGTTGCCGAGCCGGATCAGGCCGTGGTCGGCGAGCTGGCCGCCGCCCTCGGCGTAGAACGGGGTGCGGTCGAGGACGA
>NZ_JBIQHY010000030.1:21465-61134 GCF_044508335.1 Actinomadura sp. | reverse complement strand
GAACGGGGCTGGGGCTGAGCTGCCGGGCCATGGGACGGCCGACGCCGAGGAACGTCCGGCCCATCATGCCGTTGATGACGCCCGCGGCGGACGCGTACCAGGCGCAGAGGGCGGTGAGGACGCCCACGTAGCCACCGATCTTGATGGTGTTCTCGCTGGTGGAGAACTGGCCGATGAACAGGATGATCTCGGTGGCCTCCAGGGTGACGAAGACCGCCAGGACGGCCTGGTTGACCTGCGTCGACCACAGCATCATGTAGGTGTTGAAGATCGCGAAGGCCAGCAGGATCCAGCCGAGGTCGTTCGCCTCCTGGGCGGGGGTCGCCCCGCCGGCGACGAGGAGGACGTACAGCCCGAGGCCGATCCAGAAACCGCCGTACGTGGAGAAGGCGGTGCAGCCGAACACGTTCCGGTTGCGGAACTCCCACATGCCCGCGAGGAGTTGGACGAGGCCGCCGTAGGCGAACGCGTAGCCGAGCCAGGCGTCGGTGCCGTCGGTCCAGCCGGCGTTCTTGGCGGAGAGGAGGAACGTGGTCAGGGCGAAGGCCGCGAGACCCAGCGGGGCGGGGTCGGCGGCGGCGGGCGGTGTCTGCGGGGTCGACTCTTGCTCGACGTGGGTCATGGTGCCTCCTCGGTGGAGTCCCATCGCCGTGTCTCGCTCGGTCTCGTACGGGCCGGGCAGGGATGGACGAAGGAATGCGACAACGGACGTCGGGGAAGGCCGCACCGGCGGGAACGTCGTCCCATAGTGATCCGACCTCACCGTCATGCCAGGCATCCGGCGCGTTTCCGGCCGCGTCAGATGCGTCCCTGAACTGCGGGGACGACCGATATCCGGCCGGTCCCGTTTCGGATCATAACTCCGTTGGCCCGTCCGGTCAGGACCCTGTTCGCTGGATATTCCCGACGTATCATCGCAAAGCCATGTCGTCAAAGTTGAATTGGGAGGGTAGGGGCCTTCTCGGTGCTCTCCGAACTGATCGATATGGGGTGATGCCTCCGCCCTCATGGCGGTGCTTTGCCCGCCCTCCACGGTGCCTTTGCCCAGGGGGCCGAGAGTTTAATTTAGCAGTGCGAATTATCGACAAGGCGCGGTAAGGGTGTGACCGGTCACTGCGGGGGCGGATCGGACGCCTGTGGCGGCTGTTATTAGACGGGCTAGACAACAGGTGGTCAGTCGACCACGGCGTCGCTGAAGGCCGGCGGATCGCCCAGCACGGCGCGGTGCGAGCGCGGCGTCCGGCCGTCGATGTCGGTGACGCCCAGCTCCTCGCCCAGCTCGGCGCCGATGAGCACCCGGCCCGTCCAGCGCATCCGGTCGGGGTGGCGGGCGAGGGCGTCGATCACCCGTCCGGTGAACTCCGGGGACTCCGCGCCGGCCGCGAACGACCGGTAGCGCTCCGGGACGCCCTCGAAGAGCGCCCTGTTCCGCTCGGTCTTCAGCAGGCCCATCCAGATCGAGACGGCGGCGACGCCGTAGGGCTTGAAGTCGACGGCCATGTCGTGGGCCATCTTGTCGACGGCGGCCTTCCCCGCGCCGTAGGCGGGGCCGTGCATGTAGCAGCGGCCGCCGAAGGACGAGGTGTTGACGACGAGGCCGGCGCCGCTCCCGATGAGCAGCGGGGCCGCGTAGTAGCTCGCCACGTACGCCGAGCGCATTCCCACGTCGAACATGCTCTGAAGCGCCAGCGGCTTCTCCCAGAACGGCCCTTTGCGGGCCAGCCCGTCGGGAATGGTGAAGGCGTTGTTGACGAGGATGTCGAGCCTGCCGGACTCGCGCCCGACCTGCTTGAAGAGAGCCTCGACCTGATCGTCGTCGGAATGGTCGCAAATCACCGGCACGCCGGTGCCGCCGCGCTCGGTGACCTCCTCGGCGGTGGCGAAGACGGTGCCCGGGAGTTCGCCCTCGGTGCGCGTGCGCCCGGTGACGTAGACGGTCGCGCCGGCCTCGCCCAGGGCCAGCGCAATTCCCTTCCCGGCGCCGCGGCTCGCCCCGGTGACGACCGCCACCCGATTCGCGGTCAGCCCCATTCGTTCCTCCCGGCAAGGAATTCCAGCATCGCCGCGGTCGTCTCGCCTGGTTTCTCCATCTGCATCATGTGCCCGGCATTCTCGATCATCCGGACGGCGCGCAGATCCGCGTAATGCTCGTCCAGCCGGTTCAGCGGATCGGGGCCGTGCCAGCCTTCGAGGTCGGTGTCCTGCTCGCTCCCGATGAAGTAGTACGGGACGGGGTTCTTCCGGCCCGCGTACGACTTCCGGTACTCCCAGGAGAGGTCCATGGCGCGGTACCAGTTCAGCCCGCCGGTGAAGCCGCTGCGGCTGTAGTCGGCGACGTAGAACTCCAGTTCCGTCTCGGTCAGCCACGGCCACGGGAGCGGCGGCGCGTCCGGCAGGGCGTCGATGTAGGGCGTGCCCGGAGGCCGCCGCCAGACGTCGAGGTAGTGGTAGTCGCTGGACAGCGCGTAGAACAGCCTGCGCAGGAACTCGCGGGGCGCGGCGGCGAGGTCGTCGTCGGCGGTGCCGGACGCGACGAAGTAGTGGATGTGGTTGAAGTGCCGCTCGGCCTGCCGGGCGGCGAGCGTCAGCGGCGGCTCGTCGGACGGCGTGAAGAACGGGTTCTCCAGCCCGATGATCGCCGCGATGCGCCCGGGGCGGTGGTAGGCGAGGTCGTAGGCGGCGAACAGCCCGAAGTCGAGGCCGCTGAACACCGCCCTCTCCTCGCCGAGGTGGTCGAGGAGGCCGGTCAGGTCGGCCACGATCCGGTCCGGGGCGTACTCGCGGTGGTCCGGCGGCCCGCTCGTCTGCCCCATGCCGCGCATGTCGGGCGCCACGACCCGGAACCCGGCGTCCGCGATCGGCCCGATCTGGTGGCGCCAGCTGAACCAGGTGTGCGGGAACCCGTGCAGGAGGACGACGAGCGGCCCCGTCCCCTGCTCCACGTAGTGGACGTCGAGGCCGTTGATCTTCGCGTACCGATGACTCCAGCCGGCCATGCGCGGTTCCCTCAGAGGCTCCGGGGTGATGTCCGACCGACTGTGCAGGACGCCCCCGCCCCCGGCATGGCGATGTCCCGCTCAGTGGGAGCGGCCACCCGGCGCACGGCCGCCCCGCGCCCTGCCCACCGCGCCCCGCCCCGTCCTGTGGTGCACCGCCGCGCGTGCTTGACCTCTTTCGAGCCCACATTTTGCTTTTCCGGTGAGTTGTGACGGGCGGTCGCCGGGGAGGAAGCCCGGTGGAAAACAACCGCGACCCGAAAAGATGGGTGAAAGAGTTGCGTGGACGCAGGTCTGCTGCGCGTCCGGTGCCGTCCCAGGCCACCGAACGGGATCCCGGGCATTGCAGTATCAGGATCACCCACAGCGACGGCAAGAACATCGAAGTCGAATATGTGACCCTGCTCGCGAACCGGCCGCGTTCCTACGAGAACTTCTTCGCGATCTGGGAGAGCTTCGTCGTCCCCTGGGGCGTCAAGCCGGAGTACCGGAAGCCCGTCGAATCCGATGTCTCCGCCGGCACGCAGAACCTCAAGATCAACGTCACTCTTGAGCCCTACACCATCGCCTACTGCACCGGCCCCGAGGTCACCGACGCCTGCACGTACGTGACGCTTCCGCCGGCGCGGGCGGTCACGGCGCCGTCCTCGGTGACCATCGCGGCGGACGAGATCAGCCTCCAGAAGCTGGTGATCGGCTACCGCACGCTGTACGGGTACCTGCCCCGGCGATACGGGAACTGGGTGGGGCTCTGGCGCGGCCTCGCCAGCCCCTACAACGCACCGAAACCGCTGGCGCGGGCCAAACCCGGCAACGCCAGCGAGGGAAACCTTGTAATGGACGGGCTCTCCCTCGATCCCGACAGCGTTCACACGCTCATCTATTTCATGGAAAAGAGCCGCACCAGCGCGGCGGCGATGTGCACGTTCCGTACCCCCGGCTGATCTTCCGCCGCTCCGGCGGCGGTTCCCGACCGATTCAAGCGACCATTCGCAAGGAGAGATCTGGATGACGACTGAGACTCCTGCGCGCCCGCGCGCCGCGCTGGACCAGAACATGGTCACCACCGGGTTCGAAGTGGACGCGGTGGAGGCGCACTCCATCACCTACAAGTACGACACCATGCCCGGCAACCGGCCCCAGGCCAACGGCAACAAGGTCTTCCTCTGGGAGACCAACGGCCACGACATCCCGCGCGGGACGGACCCCAAGAAGACGGCGCCCGTGAACTCCGACCGTCCGAACGGGGACGGCAACTTCCCCGCCGAAGTCTCCGGCTACAGCTACCTGCTGGGCTACGCGGTCGGGCCGGACGTGAAGAACGTCTGCGCGACGGTGTTCGTGCCCGCCATGGGAGATGGAGAGCCTGCGACCTACGCGCCGGGGATCGGCCTGAAGCGGTTCATGGTGAACACGCTCACCTACACCTACACGATGCCGCCCGGCAGCCAGCCGTCCGGCGACGGCGACTGGGTCGGGGTGTGGGAGAACCAGACGCCGTCGGCGCTCTACACGATCCCGCCCAAGTGGTTCGAGCAGGTCCCGGAGAACAGCGCGAGCGGGGTGGGCGTGCTGAGCGGCCTGAACCTGCTGCGCGGGACGTCCTACATCCTCGGGTACTTCAAGGGCGGGTTCGACGCCACGAAGCCGAAGCAGTCGACGCTGGCCTGCTCGGTGACCTTCCACACGCCCTGAGACGGCGCCCCGGCCGGCCCGCGGGACGGGCCGGCCGGTCCAGCCCCGCACGCCGCGGCACCGATGGGCCGGCGCCGCTCGACCACCGAGGCAGTTGGCAATGAGCTTCTTCCAGCGGGTCCGCAGTACCCGGCTGTACATCGGACCACCCGAACCCGACCCGAGCCATCGCTGGCTCGGGTACCTGCTACCGAACGATGCGTCGGAAGAGAAGATCGACCTCGAGAATGCCCTCTGGAAGGCAGACGGCTCGTTCCTGTTCGCCACCGTGGCGCCGGACCTCGGCACCGACGCCGCCATAGAGCGGTTCATCGCGGCCGTGGATTGCCTGCGCAAGAACCTGAAGAACCGGGCGATCTTCTGGCTGCCCGAACCCGACGCGATCGAAGGCGCGCCGAACGTCGCCATGCCGATCACGCCGAACGGCCGCGTGGTGATAGCGAGCGGGGCCGAGGTGCCCATCGTGCGGGACCTCAAGCTCGTGATACACGCCGGCGCGTCCCTCGATCTCAAAGGCGACGTGCTGGAGATGTGCGGTAACGGGGCGATCTCCTTCGACGGGCCGGCCGCACCGGACGCCCAGCCGATCTCGCTGGCGAAGCTGCCGTTCACCGGCGACGAGCGCGGCTGCGTCGTCTTCGGCGCCCACATCCGGCGGCGATCACTGCACGATGACTGGAGCTGGGGCTTCCAGTGCGTCGTGCCGGCCACCGGCACCGCATACCGCACCAGCACGCTGTGGCTGCCGCTGGCCGAGGGGAGCAGCCCCTCCAGCGACGACCGGATCGGCTTCATGGCCGCCATCGACCCGGCCGACACGCTGAACGCCGTGCTCCCCGCCCGGACCGCGCTCGTCTTCACCGGGGAGAACTACGACGGGAGCCGGACGGTCCTCGATTCGTGGTTCCGCACCGACACCGGCGCGGCGATCCGCCTGATCCCCGTCCCCGGGCCGCTCGCCGACCGGCCGGACGCGGCGCGCCTGGTGTTCAACCCGGGCGCGGGCGACTCCCCCGGACGGCCGCTGCCGTTCCAGGCCGCGCCGGCCGGGGCCTTCACGCTGGAGGTCCCGCCCGCGGCGGCGCGGGACGCCGACGGTGCCGGGCACCGGCTCCTGTGCGGCCTGCACGGCACCGAGTACGCGGCCTTCGGCCCGGACGACCGGCTCGTCTTCACCCCGCGCCGTCCCGCCTTCGTGCCCGGCTACCCCTTCCCCGAGACCTCTCCCGTCGGACCGCCGACCGACCCGTCCGCGCCGCTGATGGACGCCACGTACCGCACGTCCTGGGCGAGCCTGGTCACCGGCGGCGGAGGCGCCGGAGGCCCCGGCGCCGGCGACTCCGCCCGCGACTCCGCCCGCTACGTCGCGCAGCCGCGCGGAGCGGCCCTGTACGGGCGGCAGGACCCGCCCCACCGGGTGGACGACACCCTGTTCGTGCACGTGGACAGCGGCATGGCGCTGCCCGGCGACACCGTGTTCCCGCTGCTCCCGTACGCGGGCGTGAAGGTGAACCCGGAGCGCGGCACCTGGTCCGGCGACCGGATCGAGACCGTCGAGCGGACGGCGGTCGCGCCCACCCGGCGGCTGGAGATCGGCGAACCGCCGTCCGGGCACGTCCCGCCGGACGGCGCGGCGGACGGCCGGAAGAACGTGACGACGCCCGCCGGCCTGCTCGTCACGCTCGGCCCCGGCGACGTCTGGGAGCGGGTCCTCCTCGGCCAGAACAGCGATCCGGAGATGCGGCGGATGTGCTTCTGCGCACCGGGCGGCGAACTCCGGCAGGCGTTCCAGTCCAGTGAGCTGTTCCTCGTCGCCGCCAACGCGACGCGGCTCGGCCGGCTCACCGGGGCCGGCGGCGGTGAGTGCGGCGCGGAGGCGACGTTCCAGAACGCCATGAACATCGCCGACTGGCGTTTCGCGGCCGACGTCGGCCTCAACCGCTACGACGACTACGCCAACGTCCTCATCGTGAAGGGCCGCGAAGGCCCCCTGTACCTTCCGGAGGACCCCGGCGGGAGCCTGGTCTGCAACCCGGAGCGCTGGACGCAGCGGGACGTGTTCGCCGCGCCGACCGACATCGTCCCCGGCGCGGCCGGGGATTCCGGCTCGCCGCCGGCTCCGCCCGTGGGTCCGCCGGACCCGGCCGAGCTGGTGGTGCTGTCCGGATGGCTGCGCAGGTACTTCGCCGACGCCGCCGCGCGGACCGAGCCGTACTTCGAGCATTTCAACAGGCTGGCGCGGGACCCCGCGTGGACGGGCGTCCTCGTCCTGCGGATGCGGATCGACGAGCTCCCCGCCGACCTGGCGGGCGTCGTCGCGGGGGTCACCGACCCGAGCCGGTTCCACGCGCACCATTTCGGCATCGAGATCAGCCAGGTGGCCAACGACCCGAAGGCCGGGACGATCGAGCTGGTCGGCGACAGCTCGATGTTCGGGCTGATCGACTACGTCGACCCGGCGTTCACGCCCCCCGGCCCGGGAGAGGCGACGGCGCGGCCGGTGCCGCCGCCGGAGGGCGTGGAGCACGACTTCCGGCTGCTGAGCCTGCGCGCGGTGTTCGAGAACACCGCCGTCCAGGAGTTCGAGTCGTGGGCGCAGCTCACCGTCAACCGCCTGTTCGGCATGCGGGTGGCCGGGATGGGCGAGGGCGGCAACCCGTTCAACACCATGGTCCTGCGCGGCCACTACCAGAACGACGGGTCGCGGCCCGTGCAGAGCCTGTCCGGGACGGGGCCGTCGACCTTCCGGTTCGGCGACAAGGCCGCGGTGCGCAAGGTGGAGATCACCGGTGTGCGGATGTCCACCCGCGACCCGGGCGACGCCGAGAAGGGCCGGGACGTCGTGTCCTGGTTCGACCTGTCCGGCTTCCTCGACCTGAAGGTGATGACGGACGGCGAGCGGCCGTTCGACGTGCTGTCCTTCGGCGGCGAGGGCGACGAGGACCTGCCGCGCCGCGGCCTCGCGTTCGCCGGGCTGGGGGTCCGGATGGCGTTCCCGCCGGCGGCCCCGGCGCGCCGCACGATGACGTCCGAGTTCGGCGAGGTGCGCTTCGACCTCGGCACGAGCACGCCGCGCCGCGACAGCCTCTTCCGCGACTTCGCGCTCGACCTGCGCGGCCTCGACCACGGCGGCGCGGACACGCCGCCGCAGACCGGCGGCTACCTGCCCGTCGTCACCGGCGCCCCGCTCACCGGGGTGGCGGACCGGCCGTGGTTCGGCCTGGCCTACGACCTGAAGCTCGGCACGCCGGGCGACCTCGCCGGGGAGGTGGGGCTGGTGGCGCGGCTGGTCACGGCGTGGTCCACGGCGGACGGCGACGGCGGCGACCAGGAGGTGATGGTCGGGCTGGGGCTGCCCGGGACGAAGGGCGGCGCGACCCTGTTCAGCCTGGAGAACGTCCTGAAGGTGTCCGTCGGGCAGATCCGGCTGGACCGCTCGCAGGTCGCCGGGGCGCCGGACGAGAGGCGCTTCATGCTGACGATGGACGACATCGCGCTGCGGTTCCTCGGCCTGCTGAGCATCCCGCCGAGCGGTTCGACCAGGTTCACGCTCTTCGGGGACCGGGACGCCGCCGGCCCCGCCGGCCTCGGCTGGTACGCCCTCTACGCCAAACGTCCGGCGGCCGCCGCGGAGAACCGGCCGCAGCTCGCGAACACGGAGAAGTGACGGGCATGCAACTAGCGATCGAGCAGCAGATCAAGATTGTCGAGTCGCAGAACGAGGGGGGCACGTCCGCGCTGGACACGGAGCTTCTCAAGTTCTTCAAGGACGAGACGCCGCGGTTCTACGTGGCGGCGGGGGCGGCGTTCGGGCACCAGGCGTCCACCGTGCTGCTGCTGAAGAAGTTCGTGGCCAGGAAGCTCGTGACGAAGGCCGAACTCGTCTACCCGAACAAGGAGATCCTGGAGAAGCTGCGGACGCTGCTGCCGGAGATCCAGCCGGGGGAGTCCGGGTTCCGCCTCACGGTGAGCGGCGGGACGGCCGAGATAACCCTTGTCGAGAAGACCGGGGAGCCGCCGGGGAAGGTGACCAAGCTCGCCATCACCGGTGGATTCGACCACACGTCCGGTGAGGTCGAGAAGCTCGCCGGCGAGCTCAACGCCGACATGCTGCTCGTGCTCCAGCCCTACGGCTGGGAGGAGGAGGGCGGGAAGCCCGGCGCGAGCGTCGCCTATTTCCCGAAGGCCCCGGACAGGCCGCTGGTCGACCTGTCGGAGAAGATCACGCACCTGGCCGCCCGGTTGTACGGCCGTCCCGAGATCGCGCTCACGGAGAAGCAGTGGACCGAGCTCGCCGCGCTGCCGGGGAAGGAGCAGGTGGTCGAGGCCGCGAAGGCCGTCCTGGACGGCGTGCGGGACGGCCGGCTGTTCTGCCCGGTCTACGGCATCAGCAACGTGGGTGAGGGCAGCGCGAAGAACGGTCTGGCCCCCGGGGGGATCCTGTTCAACCTCGCCGGTACCGCCCGCGTCCTCCAGGAGGGTTCGCAGGACAAGTTCCGCAAGGGAACGGTGATCCTCGTTCTCGCGAACATCAAGGACGCGAGCTGGAAGCTGCTCGAATCATGGGTGGCCGGCAAGAATCTCGGCTCGTCGCCGGCGAGCGTCCGGCTCTTCGCCGAGAAGTACCTGTGCCCAGGCGGGGACTGCAAGGTCCTCGTCGAGAGGCAGCTGAACGATGCGGGGGGGATCGCCAAGAAGATCGCCGCGCTGAAGGACGACGAGGTCCTCATCCTGAACCTCCAGAGCCTGCCGCAGGCCGTGTTCGACCTCCTCTATGCGGAGGCGACTCTGCCGTCGGTGTTCGAGGGCGCGGGAACCGCCGGATTGGTCATCCCCCTGGGCAAGCCCTACTTCCGGCTCGCCGACGTCCCCTACCCGGTGCTGCCGTTCAACGCGCTGATGGATTCCAGCGCACTCTCGTCCAAGTTCGCCGCGGGTGTGCTGAGGCAGGAGCACCGCCTGTGGAATGAACAAGAGGGCTTGGTGCCGCCGCACCATCTGGCCCACTACATCGGGGAGGCGTACGAAGACGGCTCGCCGCTGCAGAAGTACTTCCAGCGCTTCAAAACGTTCATGGCCGACCAGCCCCAGGAGGAGAAGCTCCAGGCCGCTCTGCAATGGGTGTTCACGAGCGAGGCGTACAAGAAGACCGACTTCACGCTGGTCGGCGCCCCCATCAAGACGGGTGACGCGGTCCTCGCGCAGGTCTACAAGGATCTGAAGGAGAACCTCGGCGCGGACGGGAAGCTCGCGGTGGCGCCCGGAGCCTTCAAGGACGGCCCCCTCGCGCGGCTCTACGAGGCCATGGCGGGCGGGTCGGCGCTCGTGCTGACGGACGCGAACGTCGCCGAGCCGGCCGACGGCAAGGTGGTGGCGCGCGGCCGCGGCGCCGGCGTTCTCGGGCTGCCCGACTCCGACGTCGACCTGGTGTTCACCGACGGCGACGCGGGCCTGACCGGCGCGATCCAGGTGCGGCCCGCCGCGGCGGGGTCGTGGAGCCTCACCGGTGCCCCCTGGTTCCTGATCCGGGACTCCTTCCTCAAGATCGTGCGCTCGGACGATCCCGCGGGCGCCGTCACCGGGTTCGCCGGCGGCGCCGTCCCGCTGCCCGGCGGCGCCGCGGGGGCGTCCGCGGGAGAGGCGGAGGCGGGCGGCGGGTCCGCGATGAGCGTCGTGCTGAGCGTGCCGCCGGCGGCCGGGCGGTGGACGTTCGACGCGTCGTTCACCGCCCCCGGCCCCAGCCTGGCGCGCGTGTTCGGGCTGCTCGGCGGCGTCAACCTCGCGCAGGCGCTCCCCGCGCCGCTGAACGCGGCCGCCGACCTCGCCGTCCGGCGCTTCCAGATCGGCTACCTGGCCGACACCCGGGAGATCGCGTCGTTCTCCGTCCGGTTCGCGACGACCGCGTCATGGCCGCTCGTCGGCAACATCGTGCTGAACGGCCTGGAACTCCTCGCCGACGTCGCCGACCCGGCCGGGCCGCGGCGGCGGAACCGGTTCGAGATCATCGGGACGTTCGCGCTCGGCCAGGGCGCGGTGCGGGTCACCGCGCAGCTGCCCGAGCAGATCTTCCTGGGCACGCTGGTGCCGCCCGCCGACCCCGCCGTCCACGTCCAGATCGCCGACGTGGTGGGGCTGTTCCTGCCGAGCGGGCAGTCCGTCCCGGTCAACGGCGCGGTGACGCTGTTCGACTTCCAGTACAACCGGCCCGCCGGGACCTGGAGCGTGGACTGCGGCGTCCTCGCGGACTGGCCGGTCCCGGCGGGCTCCGCCGAACCGTGGTTCACGATCGAGAACCTCGCGTTCGCCGCCCGCGGCAACGCCACCGGCGTCGAGGGGCGGTTCGGCGGGACGGTGCTGATCCTCCCCGACTCCGCGAAGATCCAGCTGGCCGTGGAGGCGTCCTACGCCAAGGAGACCGGCTGGCGCTTCGAGGGCCGGCAGACCGGCGGCGCGGTCCCGCTGGGCGAACTGCTCGCCGCCTACACGGGATGGCGGACGGAGGCGAAGTACGGGATCTCCGACCTGGAGCTGTCCATCGCGACGGGCGACGGCTCGTGGGCGTTCGGCGGCGCCACCGCCGAACCGTGGGTCGTGCCGTTCCTGCCGCACGCCTCCCTCACCGGGAGGCTGCGCCTCGGCTCCGGCGCCGCCGGGCGCTTCGCGCGGCTGGAGAGCGAGGTGCGGTGGGAGGACCTGCGGCTGCGGGTCTGGTGGGACTACAACCCCCAGGTCAACGCGTTCGGCATCACCTGGAACGGGCTTGAGGGCAAGGTCGCCGGCCCGGAGAAGGACACCGGCGACTACACGGCCGAGCTGGGGCTGGCCGCCGGCGCCACCCTCGGGTCCGTCATCGAGACGATGGTGTCCTGGATCACCGGCACCGGGTTCGCGCTCGCGCCGCCGTGGAACGTCCTCAACTCGGTCAAGCCGGGCGACCTGGCGCTCACCTACCGCTTCAACCCGAAGGACACCTCCCGCAACCAGGTCGGGTTCAAGGTCGGCATCGGGCCGATCGACCTCGGGTTCGCCCGCATCGACGGCATCAGCGTCGTCTACCAGAGCACCGGCCCGGACCGGGGCGTGATGGTGACGCTGGACGGCTTCTTCCCGTGGAACGTCGGGGACGGCGCCCTCGGCGACATGGGCAGCCTCGGCCCGTGGGACACCAGCAGGCCGGGGTCGGCGCCGACCCCGCCCGGCCAGGGCGGCAAGTACATCGACCTGCGGCTGCTCGCGCTCGGGCAGCACATCGACGTCCCCGGACTCGACCAGGCGACCACCGTCGGCAAGGCCATCGAGGCCATGAAGAAGCTGCCGCCCGCGGAGCCGGACGGGATCCCTGACGTCCGGCTCGACCGGTCCGTGTCCTGGGTGGCGGGCCTGGACATCGGCATCCTCCGCTTCGAGGGCGCGGCGGGCGGTCTAGCCGAGACGGGCGGACCGGCCGTACCGGACGCGGCCAAGCCGGCCGGCTACCTGCTGGACGGGCAGGTCGTCTTCTGCGACCCGCGCCTGTACGGGCTGCGCGTCGCGCTGGACGGCCCGGCCGCGAAGGTCTTCAAGGGGCTGGCGCTGGAGGTGATGTACCGGCAGATCAGCGACGCCGTCGGGGTGTACCAGGCCGAGATCACGCTGCCGGACCAGATGCGGCACCTGAACGTGGGCGCGTACGCGATCACGCTGCCGGTGTTCGCCGTCGCGGTGTACACCAACGGCGACTTCCTCGTCGACGTCGGGTTTCCCCGCAACATGGACTTCTCGCGGTCGTTCACGCTGGAGGCCGTCATCTACCCGGGCATCCCGCTGCTCGGGTCGGGCGGCTTCTACCTGGGCAAGCTGTCCAGCGCCACGACCGACCTGGTGCCGAAGGCGTCCAACGGGACGTTCAACCCGGTGATCGTCTTCGGGTTCGGGCTGCAGGCCGGGTTCGGCAAGTCGGTGCAGTACGGCATCCTCAAGGCCGGGTTCAGCCTGACCGTCGCGGGCGTCCTGGAGGGCGTCCTCGGCAAGTGGAACCCCTACGAGCCGGGGTCCGCGCTGGAGCGCGCCGGCTCCGGGGCGCTCGACCAGGTGCAGGGCGGCTACTACTTCCTCGTCCGCGGCACGGTGGGCCTGCTCGGGCGCC
The DNA here is from genome assembly GCF_044508335.1 of Actinomadura sp. Taxonomy (NCBI): domain Bacteria; kingdom Bacillati; phylum Actinomycetota; class Actinomycetes; order Streptosporangiales; family Thermomonosporaceae; genus Actinomadura; species Actinomadura sp. The sequence continues at coordinate 48,318 of NZ_JBIQHY010000030.1, read as the reverse complement.
TGTACGGGTCGGTCGACTTCTCCGTCGTGAAGGCCGACGTCGACGTGCGGATCGCCGCGCTCGCCGAGATCGCCTACGAGTCGTTCGTGTCGCTGTCGCTCAGCCTGGTGCTGTCGGTCGACGTGTCCGCCAGCATCAAGATCGACGCCGGGCTGTTCACCATCAAGATCACTTTCAAGTTCTCGATGCGGCTCAAGGAGACCTTCACGATCGACAACCTCGGCACGCCGCCCTGGCGGACGGTGGACCGGGGCCCGTCCCGCGCGCTGGGCGCCTCGGCCGGGGTGCTCGGCGGGCCCGCGGACCGGCGGCTGCGGATGCGCCGCGAACTCGCCGCCGGCCTCGCGGCCCGCGCGGCGCGTCCGCCGGAGTGGGGCAACCTGCGGCCGCCGGCGGAGCCGGCCGAGCTCACCGGCTACGCCGCCCCCGGCCTCGCGCTCGCCCGCGACGAGTGGGCGGACCCGCGGGACGCGGGGGCCGTCGAGCAGTTCCCGTGCTGGGTGGCGATGCTGCTCATCGACTCGGTGCCGCCCGTCCACGAGGCGATGCTCGCGGGCCCGGCCGACGGCGCCGCCGGCGACACCTCGTTCGAGACCCTGTGCAAGGGCGTCCTGCGCTGGGTGGTCGCCGCGATCCAGGACGGCCCCCGCACCGCCGAGGAGATCGACGCCCTGGTGGTGGACGAGCTGGAGCTCGCGTACCTGCTGGACGAGGTGCTCGTCAGCAGCGACGCCGTCCCGGCGCCCGTGCCCGCCGACGCGGTCGAGCGGTTCCTGGGCGGCGCGTTCCGGCTCACCGTGCGCGGGCCGGCGGACGCACCGCCGGAGGGCGGGACGACGGAGCCCGACGCGACGTACCTGCCCGTGCCGCCGTCGCTCGTCCTCGACGTGCCCGCGTACGGGGACGCCCCGGCGACCCGCTACGCGTTCGGGTCCTACAACGCGATCGGCGGGCAGGCGCTCGCCGGGCTCCGGAGCTACTTCGCGGAGCTGGCCGTGCGCGTCTCCGAGGAGCCCGCCGGCGCGGCGGAGGCCGTGGCCGAGAAGTCGCTGTCGATGGCCGAGTGGGTGTTCGGCGACTACTTCCTGCTGCTGGCCCGGCAGACGGTGCAGGCCGCCCGGGACGGGCTGCGCCTGTTCAAGTACCCGATCGCCGCCGGCGACACCCCGCTCGGCATCGTGCGCTGGGTCAACGAGAACCGGGCCGTGCCGCCCGCGGACGGCGCCGGGGAGGGGCCGCTGCCGGCCGTCCCCGCCTACACCGTCCCCGACCTGTTCGCCGCGAACGGCGCCCACCCGCTGCGGCCGGGCCGGGCGATCGCCATCGGCGTGACCTGCACCCCCGGCGACGACGACACGTTCGCCTCGCTCGCCCGCCGCTACGAGGACGAGGTGAGCGCCGCGGACATCGCCGGCGCCGGCGCCGCCGCGCCCGGCCTGCTGCGCCCCGGCGCGCGGATCGTCCTGCCGGGCGGGCGCGAGCACACCGTCCAGGACGGCGACACGCTGATCGGCGTCGCCGCCGCGCTCGGCGTCCGGTACGCCGACCTGGTGACCGGCGCCGGACTGCTCGACCAGGAGGGCCTGCTCGCCCCCGGCGCCGACCTCCTCATCCCGCTGGTGACGTGCGCGTCCGGCGCCGGCGAGACGTTCGCGGCCCTCGCCGGACGGGACGTCTACGGCGGCGCGTTCACGGCCGCCGACCTCGCCGCGTGCAACGCGGGACGCGCGGTGCTTCGGCCCGGCGCCGGCGTGCCGTTCCCGGACCGGACGCCGTACACGGTCCGGCCGGGCGACGTGCTGGGCGACGTCGCCGCGGGCCTCGGCGTCTCACTCGCCGAACTGCTCGCCGACGGCGGCGTCCTCCGCCAGGAGGGTCTCCTCGCCCCCATGGCGACGCTGGCGGTGCCGCTCTTCCGGCACGTCACCGCGGACGCCGGCGCCGCGCAGACGCTGGACTCGGTGGCGGCCCGCTTCGGCGTCGGCGCGGCCCTCCTCGGCGAGCAGCCGGCCAACGCCGAGATCGCCGACCTGTTCGCCGCACGGGACGCGGACGGCCGCGCCGAGCCGTACCTGGACGTCCCGCACCTCGGCCGGTTCCGGCTCGGCGAGCTGATCGCCGAGGCGCAGCGCACGTTCGCGTTCCGGCAGATCTCCGCGCTCACGTCGCGGTACTGCCTGCACGGCATGCGGCTGCCCGCGGCGGGGACGGTCGAGCCGAAGGCGCGGGGCATGTGGGTGCGGGAGCGGGACGGCGGGCTCCGGCTGCCCGCGCACGCGGGCCTGCACGCGCTCACCGGGCAGCAGGTGCCGCTGCCCGCCCTGTCCGGGGAACCGTTCCGCGTCTTCCTGGACCGCTCGGGCGGGCCCGGCTGGCTGCGCTTCGCCGGCGCGGACCCCGACCGGCTGGAGCTGGCCCTCGTGCCCGGCACGGCGGAAGCGGACCGGGTCGCGCGGCTCCGCGACGCCTACGGGAAGGGCGCCCGGCTGGACATCGGCCTCGAATCGCTCGGCGCGGGCAGCATGTGCGAGACCGCCCCGGCGACCTATCCGTGCACCCGGTCCGTCCCGTGGCGCAGCCCGGTGCCCGTGCCGCTGCCGTACGGGCCCGGCGGGGAGGGCGCGGCGGACGCCGGCGCCGCGGGGCTGCGGCTGTACCGGCTGCCGGCCGACCTGACCGCGCTCCCGGACCGCTCCGTGCGGGCCTGCGATCCGCGGATGCGGGTGCGCCTCGGCCGGCACGACGACTCGACCGGCGGCACGGCGGTGTCCGGCGTCGCCGCCCACGGCTGGGCCACCGCGGTGAACGTCCAGGTCAAGCTGGTGCCGGAGGTCGAGGGAAGCCCGTCCACGCGGTCCACCTACGAGATCGCCGGCGTCGACGACCGGGACATCGTCCTCCTCGAACGGCTGCTGGAGCGGTGGGGCGAGGACCCGGACGCCGCCGCGGTGGACCGGCTGATCCTCGCCTTCCCCGCCGCGGACGGCGACACCGGCCTGGCCAACGACACGCTGCCCTCGGTCACGATGGGCCTCGCGCAGACCGACCTCAGCACCCGCACCCGCCCGCCCGGCGCGGTGCCCGCGCCGCAGGCCGCGGCGGACGACGGGCCGCGCCTGCTCAACGACCCGCACGAGTTCATCCGGCTCCTCTGGGAGGCGGGCATCACGCGCGGCGGGGGCTTCTTCCTCTACTACGACGCCGCCGCCGAGGGGCGGGGGCTGCCGGAGCGGCTGTTCGCGGGCGGCGACACCGCCACCGTGACGCTCGTCGTGCTGTACGCCGCGCCCGCCGACCCCGTCGAGCGGAACCGAGTCGGCGCCTACATGAACAGCCTCGCCACGCCCGCCGGCCTGCCCCGCGACGCGACCGTCTTCGCCGAGGCCGACCCGCCCGAGCCGCCCGCGCGCGTGCCGGCGGCCCCGGACACCCGGATGGGCGCCCTGGCCGCCGCGCACTACGGCGACGTCGCGGACCTGGTCGCCGCGAACACCGGGGTGCCGCTCGCCGCGGACGCCCGGATCACCGTGGACGAGGGCGTCTACCAGGCGCCGCCCGGCGGCATCGCGCTGGCCGACGTCGCCGGCCGCTTCGGCACGACCGTGGAGGCGCTGCGCGCCGCCAACCCCGGCTGGCCGGGCGGGCTGCCCGACCGGCTGGCGTTCCCGCAGGCGATCCGGCTGCCGCGGCTGGTGCTGACCCCCGGCACGAGCCCGTTCTCCGGGACGTTCGGCGAGATCATCGCCGGCTACGGCCAGGGGGCGGCGTCCCTCGCCGCCGCGAACCGGGACGTGCCCGGCCCGTTCGAGACCGGCCGGGAGATCACCGTGCCGGGCGGGCCCCGGACGCGGACCGCGACCGTGCCGCCGGGCGTCGCCGCCGTCGCCGCGCGCCGCGTCGTGCCGGAGGACGCGCCCGGGGCCGGCGACGGCGGGGCGGACGCGTTCCTGAAGGCCGCCTTCACCATGCTCGGCTACCGGGTCGCGGGCAACGCCGCGTTCGAGGAGAGCCCGATCGGGCTCCCCGCCGGGCCGGCGACCGGCCCGGCCGATCCCGCGGACCACGACAAGATCCGGGCGCCGCGCGAGCTCGAACCCGGTAGAGACCTGTGGGAGTACCGGCAGGCCGTCCCGTACACGCGGTTCGCGAAGCCGCGCGGGGACGGCGCCGAAGCGGCCCCGTACCAGGCGATCGGGGACATCCTCCAGGTGTCCTTCGACTGGTGCGACGTGTACGGGAACACGCTGGTCACCGACCTGACGGACCCGGTGGCGGGAAGCGGGGGGCCGTTCGACCAGCCGCCCGTCCTGATCGGGTACACCGACGCGCTGGTCGGGCTCGGGCAGTGGCCGTCGGTGTCGTCCAGCTGGCAGGTCCGCGACGCCGGGGACGGCGGTCCGCTCCTGGAACTGCTGCTGAGCTTCGACGACAGCCGCTACCAGGGGCTGCTCGCCGCGGCCGCACCGGACGCCACGACCGTCGAGCTGACGTTCACGCTGGACCTCGACCCCGACGGGGTCGGCGACACCGGCAACTACGTCTTCGACGACACCGGCGAGCCCGTCACCGTCGAATCCGCGGTGCTGGGCGACGACGGCCGCACGGTCCGGCTCACGGTCTCGCCCCTCACCGACGGCCGGATGTACCGCCTCGCCGTACGCGGACTGCGCCGCGCCGCCGGAGGCGAGGCCGTCGAAGGCCGCGCGGGGTTCGCCTACCCGGCGGACGGCGCCGCCCGCACGTCCGGGGTCGCCGCCGGCGCCGCCGCCGACGCCGCCGTCTACCGGAGGCTGCGCGACCAGCTCGCCGACCCCAACGGGATCGCCTGCGCCGTCCGCACCACGCTGCTCGGCCGCGACGCGGACGACCCGTCCGCGACCGGCGACGCCGAACTGACCGCCGAGCAGCTCCGCGCCCTGCGCGCGTGGCTGTGCGACGGAGACGGCTCGATCCTGGCGTTCCTCGACGACCGCGCCCGGTTCCGGACGGACGTGCCGCCGCCCGCGGCGAGCCACCCGATCGGCTTCCCGCTGGACCGCGACGCGGTGAACCCGGCGGAGATCTTCCCGCTCCGCGCCGAGTTCCGGCTGGCGCGCACCGGCGGCGCCGTCCTCGGCGACCTGGCCACCGCGCCCGGCGTGCGCGAGACGAGCACACCGGTCGCGCCGTTCCAGGAGCGGCTGCCGGACCAGGACGGGGCCCCCACCGGGCCGCTCGCGCTGGCCGAGTTCGCGCGGCGCCTGGAGGCCGCGCTGCGCACCGGCGAGCAGACGCCGAAGGTCGCCGTCGGCGTCGACCGGCACGCACCCGCCAGCGGCGGGCTCGACGGCGGCACCACGGTGTGGGCGGTCCGGGCGGGCACGGCCCCCGGCGCCCCGATCTCCTACCGGGTGTCCGAGGGCGGCCCGGTGGTGTTCGCGCCGAGGCCGATGTCCACCGCGCTGCAGAGCCGCAGCCGCGTGCCGATCCGCGACTACGTGACCGGCGAGGGCCTCAAGCCGGAGCCGTCCCGGTGGGAGGACTTCGCCGAGGTGGACGTCGACGGCTGGTGCCGCTCCCTGTTCGGCGCCGTCGACTCCCTGCTCGCGCCGCGCTTCACCGCCGCCGCGCAGATCGTGGGCCGGCTCACCGGGGAGGACCTCCTCGGCCGGGCGCTGGCCGTCAAGGAGCGGCTGGCGCGGGCGGCGTCCGCGTGGATGATCCCCGTCTTCGCGGGCGAGAGCGCCGACCCCGGCCACGTCCGGGAGCTGTTCCGGCAGCGGCTGCTGACCAGGCTCGCGGACGCCTACTCGGTGCGCGCCGCCGTGCAGTTCGAGGCGGACGTGCACGCCGGCGCCCGGGACGGGGACGCCGGACGGCCGCCGGAGCTGTACGGGGAGGCGGTCCAGCGGACCGCCCCCGCCGGCGACGGCGGGGCGGGCACGCCGGTCTCGCTCACCTCGCCGCGGCTCCCGCTGCGCACCGGGCCGGACGTGCCGCTCGCCTTCCTGGTGAGCGCCCCGGACACCGTCCGGCGGGACGGCGCGGTCGTCTCCTGGGTCGACCTGGACGTCCGCTACGACGCGAACGCGATCGAGCACCAGATCGGCCCGGTGCCCGGGATCGCGGACTACCGCGCGTCGAGCTGGCTCGGCTTCGTCGACCGCGACCCGTCCTGGCCGCTGTCGGCGGATCTCGGCGAGTTCCCGGTGCCGCTGATCCTGCGGGCCTATCCGGAGAGCCCGACGATGCGGGGCCAGGACGCGGCCTACCCCGGCGGGCACGACCCGCTCGACCGGGTCACCGGCTGGGACTACCGGTTCACGTACGCGATGTCGTTCCACTACCCGCAGGACAAGGTGATCGCGGACGTCGCGTTCAACGTCGGAGACCACCGGTCCGCCGCCGAGGAGCGGGCGGACGCGTTCGCCGCGCTCGCGGAGTTCGCCACCGTCCACCCGGCCGTCGCCCGCGACCTGGACGACTACCTCGCGCCCGTCGACGCGAGCACCGGCGACGGCGAGGAGGTGCGGAACGCGGCGGCGGCGCTGCGCGCGTTCCTCACGCTCGCCGAGACCGTCGCCGACTCCGGGCTCGCGGCGGCGGCCCGCCCCCGCGCCGTCGCCGGCCGCACCACCTGCCGGTTCGAGATCACCGAGCGGCCGGCGGAGATCGGCGGGACGCCCGGGGTGCTGCTCGTCACCGTCAAGGGCGCCCCGCCCGCCGGGGGCGGCCGGCCGGCGGTCGACATCGCCGGCTACGAGCGCCACGAGCACGGGACCGGGGAGGAAGGGCGGCACGCCTACTACTACAGCCGCGACGGCGAGTACCTCATGGCGGGCGAAGGGCAGGAGATCCCCGGGCGCACCCTCGTCCTGCCGGGGCTGCACCTGCTGGAGCAGCAGGACGCCCTCGCGGCCGTGACCGTCGAACGCAACCGCGAACCCATACCGGGACGCACCGCCGACGAGCGGTTCGTGTACCGCACGCCCGCGATCCGCAGCGCCGCGCCGCTGCAGCCGGGAGTGGACGTCACGGACGCCATCCCCGTGCAGTACATCGGGAGCGCGGACCCGGACCGCCCCGTCCACCGGACGCTCAGCGCGCACCTGGAGGCGGTGTTCGCCGCGCTCCTCGACCGCACCACCGAGCCGGAGCCGGCCGTCCAGGTCGAGGTCGTCTACGACTACACCGTGAACCCGGACCTGCGCCCGGTGACATTGCCGGTGCTGATGCAGGCCCCGCTCGCCGCCGGCCGCAAGGACGGCGGCCTGACCCGGATGCTCGACGGGTGGGCGCGGGCCGTCGACGCGTGGTTCCGGGAGCGGACGCCCGTGTGCGGCGGCGCGCTGCGCTTCGACCTGACGCTCATGACGAACCTGACGGCGCGTCCGATGCCGCTGCTGCGGCTGCGCGACCTGCGCCTGCCGATCGAGTACGTGATCGACCCGAAGCCGTCATGCCGGGCCGAGTCCGGGGAGGCCGCTCACGGGTGAGGGAGCGTGATGCGGATGGCGGTGCCGACGCCGAGCTCGGAGCGGATCTCGGCGCGGCCCCCGTGGGCGGCGGCTATCGCGTCCACGATCGGCAGGCCGAGGCCCGTCCCGCCGGTGCCCTTATCCGCGCGGTGGAAGCGTTCGAAAGCGCGCGCGGCGTCGTCCGGCGACATGCCCGGCCCCTCGTCCGCGACCTCGATCAGGCCCGGGGCCAGGCGGACGGTCGCGGGCGTGCCGGGGGGTGTGTGGGCGCGGACGTTGGCGAGGAGGTTCGCGAAGACCTGGCGCATGCGCGCCTCGTCGACGTTCGCGATGAGCGCGTCCGGCGCGTCCAGCCGCAACGGGCGGTCGGGTTCGGCGGCGGCCGCGTCCGCGATCGCGTCCCGGGCGAGGACGACCAGGTCCGTCGGGACGGGGTTCAGCGACGCCTCGCGGTCCAGGCGGGCCAGCTCCAGAAGGTCGGTGACCAGGTCGTTCATGCGGCGGGCCTCGCCCTCGATGCGGCGCATCGCGTCGGGCAGCTCGTCCGGCCCGAGGGCGCCGTGCCGGTACAGCTCCGCGTAGCCCTGGATGGTCGTCAGCGGCGTCCGCAGCTCGTGCGACGCGTCCGCGGCGAACTCCCGCACCCGCGCCTCGGACCGGCTCCGCGCCCAGAACGCCTGCTCGATCCGCTCCAGCATCACGTTGATGGCGGCGGCGAGCCGCGCCGTCTCGGTGCGCTGCCCCGGTCCGGGCATGCGGGCGCGCAGGTCGCCGCCGGCGGTGATGGCGTGCGCGGTCTCCGCCATCCGGTTCAGCGGCAGCAGGCCGCGGCGGATGAGCCACCGTCCGAGGACGATCAGGACGGCGAGCAGCAGCGCCCCCGTCGCGATCTCCGACAGCACCAGGTTCCGCACCGCCGACTGGATCTCGCCGAGCGGGGCGGCCACGACGACGAAGCGGTTACGCCACGGGCGGGCCACGGCGCGCAGCCCGGGCAGCGAGAACGGTTCGCCGCTGCGCGCGTGGCCGGCCAGCTCGTCCCGGCCGAGCCGCCCGATCGCGGCGACGGCGCGCCCGGGGTCCGGGTCGTCGCCGCTGAGGACGCGCACCCGTTCCGTCCGCTCGCCGACGGCCAGCACCACGAACTGCGCCGGCGCCACCCCCTGCTCGGACGGCCCCGGGCGCAGCAGGCGGGCCAGGGTGCGGTCGCGGGTGGCCTCCAGCTGCTCGTCCACCCGGTGCATCAGGTAGCCGTTCAGCACGAGCGCGCTGACCAGCCCCATGATGAGCAGCCCGGCGGTGGTGACCGCGAGCAGGCCGGCGAGGAGGCGGGCGTTGAGCGTCATGGCCGCAGCGCGTAGCCGATCCCGCGCCGGGTGTGGATCAGCGGCCCGCCGAGCGGGTCCAGCTTGCGGCGCAGGTAGCTGATGTAGGTCTCGACGACCTGCGGGTTGCCGTGGTCCCAGCCCCACACGCCTTCGAGGAGCTGGGCGCGCGACAGCACCACGCCCGCGTTCCGCATCAGGTAGGCGAGCAGCCGGAACTCGGTCGGCGACAGGTCGACGTCGACGCCGCCGCGCCGGACCGTCCAGTGCGCCTCGTCCAGTTCGAGGTCGGCGACGCGCAGGACGGTGTCCGGCGAGGACGCGGCCGGGGCGGCCCGGCGCAGCACTGCGTGCACCCGCGCGATCAGCGCCTCGATCGAGAACGGCTTGGTGACGTAGTCGTCACCGCCGAGCGTGAGGCCCGTGACGGTGTCGGACGGCGTGTCCCGCGCGGTCAGGAAGATGACCGGGACCTGGTCGCCGTCCGCGCGGAGCCGCCGGCACACCTCGAAGCCGTCCATGCCGGGGAGCATGACGTCCAGCAGGACGAGGTCGGGCCGTTCCCGCCGGGCCGCGCGCAGCGCGTCCTCGCCGGTCGCGGCGGTGGCGGTGGTGAAGCCGTGGAAGCGCAGCGCGACCTCGATGAGGTCGCGGATGTTGGCCTCGTCGTCCACGACGAGCACCCGCCTGCTCTCGCTCATCGGCCCCTTTCCCGCTGGACGTGCCCCACGCCGAAGGTACCGCCCGCGTCCCGCGTCCGGGCGCCCCGGGACGCGCGGCGCCGCGCCCGGACGTGCCGGCGCCGCCGCGGCGGCCGGGGCTCAGCGGTGCGGGGGGACGCGGATGAAGCGGGCGGTCCGGGTGTCGCCGGAGCGTTCGCCGGCGACGAGGACCTTGTCGTCCTTGGCGAGGTCCTTCAGGTCGGCCTTCTCGCCGCCCTTGCGGACGCGCGTGTCGGTGTTGACCGTCCACGTCCAGGACACGCCGTCGGCGCTGCGGACGGTGACCCCGGTGGCCGACGCGGACGTGACCTGGCCGTGCTGCCAGGCGGCGACGTGGAAGCCGTCCTTGCGCTGGAGGGTCGCCTCGCCGTGGACGCCGCGGAAGGCGTGCAGGGCGCGCCCCTGCCGGAACGGGCGGCCCATCCGGGGGTGGCCGGGGTGGCCGGGCTTCGCGGTGGGGGAGGCGGACGGCGACGGGGCGGGGTCGGCGGCGAACGCGGGGACGGCGAGGTACAGGCCGGCGCCGAGGAGGCCGGCCGCGCCGAGACCGGCCGCGATGGTCTTGCGGTTGGTTCGCATGGTGGACATGCAACCGCATGCGTCTGGCAGAAGCCCGTCCCCGTTCCTGAGAGAACCCTGAGAGTCGCCTCCGGGCCGGCTGCGGACTCCCGTCCGGGCGGACCGGGACGGGCGGCTCAGCGGAGGGCGGCGAGGAGGGCCTTGATCAGGTGGAGTGCCTGGTCGCGGGCCTGCGCCTGGTCTTGCGCGTCCGCCACCGAGAGCGCCAGTTCGGTGAGCGCGCCGTAGAAGGCGGCCGTGGTGAGGCCGATCGGGTGCGGGCCCGACTCGCCGAGCAGCGCCGTCAGGCCGTCCGTGAGGATGGTGCCGAGGTAGCGCTGGTCGAGTTCGCGCCAGCGCTGCCAGCCGAGCGCGATGGGCCCCTGCAGCAGGACGATCTCCCGGTACTCGGGGTCGGAGCAGATCTCCAGGAACGTGCGGATCCCGGTGGCCGCCTTCGCCTCCGGCGAGCGGTCGGCGGCCATCGCGGCGGTGATGCGCTCGGCCGCCTGCGCCTCGAGCTCCTCGAACACGGCCTCGAACAGGCCCTGCTTGCCGGCGAAGTGGTGGTAGAGGGCGCCGCGGGTGAGCCCGGCGTCGCGGACGAGCTCCTCGGCGGACACGTCGTGGAACCCGCGCTCGGCGAAGAACCGGCGGCCGGTGTCGAGGAGCGCGGCGCGCGTGCTCTCGACATACCGCTCCCGCCGGGTCTTGACGTGCTCCATGCGGCATGTATAACACATACAAGGTGTATGTCAGATGCGTCGTGCATGGGAGGGGACATGGCGGATATCGCGATCGTGGGAGCCGGCGCCGCCGGGCTGGTCGCCGCGCGGGACCTCGTCCGGGACGGGCACGACGTCGTCGTCCTGGAGGCCCGCGACCGGGTCGGCGGGCGGCTGCTGAACGGCGAGCTGCCCGGCGGGGAACCGATCGAGGTCGGCGGCCAGTGGGTCGGGCCCGGCCAGGACAGGGTCCTCGCGCTGATCGAGGAGCTCGGCCTCACCACCTACCCGACCTACGACGAGGGGCGGCACATCGCCGAGCTGGGCCGGACGCGCGGCGAGTACACCGGCCGCATCCCCCGGCTGTCCCCGCTCACGCTCGCCGACATCGCGCAGGCGCAGCTGCGCGTCGCGCGCCTGGTGCGCGGGATCCCGGCGGACGAGCCGTGGGCGGCGCGCCGCGCCGCCAGGCTCGACCAGCAGACCTTCGAGACGTGGATCCGCCGGAACATGCGCACGAGCGGGGGCCGCGCGTTCATGCGCCTGATCACGCAGGCGGTCTTCTCGGCCGAGGCCGGCGACATGTCGGCGCTGTGGGCGGGCTTCTACATGGCGTCCGCCGGCGGGCTCGACCCGCTGATCGACACGACCGGCGGCGCCCAGCAGGACCGCGTCTCCGGCGGCTCGCAGCGCATCGCGCTCGCGCTGGCGGCCGAACTGGGCGACCGGATCGCGCTGAACTCCCCGGTCACCGACATCGAGTGGACGGACGACTCCGTCCGGCTGCGCACCGCCGGCCGCGAGGTCCGGGCGCGCCGCGCGATCATCGCGGTGCCGCCGCCCCTCGCCGCCCGCATCCGGTTCAGCCCCGGTCTGCCGGGCGACCGCGACCAGCTCGTCCAGCGCATGCCGATGGGGCGCGTGATCAAGGTGAACGTGGCGTACGACGAGCCGTTCTGGCGCGCGGACGGGTTCAGCGGCCAGGTGACCAGCGACCGCCGCCCGTTCGGCGTCACCTTCGACAACACGCCGGAGAGCGGCGGGCCGGGCGTCATCGTCGGCTTCCTGGAGGGGCGCCACGCGGACATCGCCGGCCGCCTGTCTCCCGAGGACCGCCGCGCCCGGGTGCTGGCCGACCTGACCGCCTACTTCGGCCCGCGGGCCAAGAACCCGATCGCCTACATCGAGCGCGACTGGGCGGAGGAGGAGTACTCCCGCGGCTGCTACGGCGCCTTCGCGACGCCCGGCACCCTGACGCGCTACGGCCCGTCCCTGCGCCGCCCCGTCGGCCCGCTCCACTGGGCGGGCACCGAGACCGCGACCCGGTGGGCCGGCTACATCGACGGGGCCGTCGAGTCCGGCCACCGCGCGGCCCGCGAAACCAGCCTGAAACCCTGACCCGGTACCGGCTCGGCAGCGCCGGCCGACCCGCGGGAGCGCTCGGCTCCGTCGTCAGGCGGGGTCGGCGAGGGTTTCCAGGACCTGTTCGCCGTACTTGGCGAGTTTGTTCTCGCCTACGCCGTTCACGCGGGACAGTTCGGCCAGGGTCGCGGGGAGGGCGGTGGCTATCTCGCGCAGGGTGGCGTCGTGGAAGATGACGTAGGCGGGGACGCCCTGCTCCTTGGCGGTCGCGGCGCGCCAGGCGCGGAGGCGCTCGAAGACGGCCATCGCCTCGGCGGGCAGGTCGACCGGCGCCTTCGCCGCCTTCGCGGCCTTGGCCGCCTTCGTGGCGGTGCGTTCGGGTTCGCGGCGCATCATCACCTTGCGCTGGCCGCGCAGCACGTCGGCGCTCGCGTCGGTCTGGAGCAGGGTGCCGTGGTTGCTCTCCACGGCGACGAGGCCCTGGGCGAGGAGCTGCCGGATGACGGCGCGCCACTCCGCCTCGCGCAGCTCGGTGCCGACGCCGAAGGACTTCAGGGTGTCGTGGTCGAACTGGATGACCTTCGCGCTGCGCTTGCCGAGCAGGATGTCGATGATGTGCCCGGCGCCGAACTTCTGGCGCCGTTCCCGGTCGAGCCGGACGATCACCGACAGGACCTTCTGCGCGGGGACGGTCGCGTCCCACGTCTCGGGCGGGTTCAGGCACGTGTCGCAGTTGCCGCACGGCTCGCTCGGCTCGCCGAAGTAGTCGAGGAGCCGGACGCGGCGGCACTCGACCGTCTCGCAGAGGGCGAGCATGGAGTCGAGGTGCATGCTCTGGCGGCGGCGGTGCGCGGCGTCGCCCTCGCCGGCGTCGATCATCTTGCGGAGGTTGACGACGTCCTGCAGGCCGTAGGCGAGCCAGGCGGTGGACGGGAGGCCGTCGCGGCCGGCGCGCCCCGTCTCCTGGTAGTAGCCCTCGACTGACTTGGGCAGGTCGAGGTGGGCGACGAAGCGGACGTCGGGCTTGTCGATGCCCATGCCGAACGCGATGGTCGCGACGATGACCAGCCCGTCCTCGCGGAGGAAGCGCGCCTGGTTCGCCGCGCGGGTCTCGGCGTCCAGCCCCGCGTGGTAGGGGAGCGCCTCGATGCCGTTCTCGGTGAGGAACGCGGCGTGCTTCTCCACGGAGTTGCGGGACAGGCAGTAGACGATGCCCGCGTCGCCCTTGTGCTCGGTCTGGAGGAGGCGCAGGAGCTGGCGTTTGGCGTCGGTCTTCGGCTCGATCCTGTACTGGATGTTGGGGCGGTCGAAGCTCGCGACGAAATGGCGGGCGTCCTCCAGCCGGAGGCGCGACGCGATCTCGTTGCGGGTCGCCTCGGTCGCGGTCGCGGTGAGGGCGATGCGCGGGACGTCCGGCCAGCGCTCGTGCAGGCCGGACAGCGTCAGGTAGTCGGGGCGGAAGTCGTGCCCCCACTGCGACACGCAATGCGCCTCGTCGATCGCGAAGAGGGAGACGTCGCCGCGGTCGAGCAGCTCGACGGTCGCGGCCAGGCGCAGCCGTTCGGGCGCGAGGTAGAGGAGGTCGAGCTCGCCCGCGACGAACTGGGCCTCGACGACGCGGCGTTCGTCGAAGTCCTGCGTGGAGTTGAGGAAGCCCGCCCGGACGCCGAGCGCGCGCAGGGCGTCCACCTGGTCCTGCATGAGGGCGATGAGCGGCGAGACGACGATGCCGGTGCCCTTCCGGACCAGCGCCGGGATCTGGTAGCACAGCGACTTCCCGCCGCCGGTCGGCATCAGGACGAGCGCGTCCCCGCCGGCGACCACGTGCTCGATGATCTCCCGCTGGCCGTCCCGGAACGAGTCGTAGCCGAACACGCGCTGGAGCGCGTCGAGCGTCTCGGGGGAAGTCATCGGCCCATACTATGAACCGCCTCCGTCACCCGTCCCCGGAACCTTCACCTGTGGACGGCCTCCACCAGGTCCGGGGTGACCTCGTCCAGGCCGGACGCGACGTGGGCGGCGAGCTCCAGCGCGTCGGGCGCCGGCGGATGCGCCGGACGCGGGATCGCGATCACCGTCATCCCGGCCGCGTGCGCCGAGCGGAGCCCGTTGCTGGAGTCTTCGACGGCGACGCACGCGCCGGGCGGGACCTCCATCTGCGCTGCGACCGCGAGATACCCGTCCGGCGCCGGCTTGCCGAGGTCGACCTCTTCGGTGGACACGGTCGTCCGGAACAGGCTCTCCACCCCCATCTCCCCGAGCACCAGGTCGATGAGGGCGCGCGGGGACGAGCTGGCGAGGCCCAGCGGGCGGTAGGCGGCCATCCGGCGGACGGCCTCCACCGCGCCCGGCAGCAGCGGCAGCCCGTTCGCGTACCGCTGCGACATCCGGTCGATGACCTCGTAGGCGACGTCCTCCGCCGTGACGCCGTCGACGAGGTCGGTGGCGAGGTAGGCGGCCCACTCCTCGGTGCTCATCCCCATCAGCCGGTCCTGGGTGCCGGGCAGCCAGCGCCCGCCGTGCTCGGCGACGTAGGCGCGGCGCACCTCCTCCCACACCGGCTCCGAGTCGATCAGCACCCCGTCCAGGTCGAAGACGATGGCCTGCACGGACATGGGCCCCTCCAGTGATCTCTGCGCGATTGCCGGTCCACTACCCGGGGTCGCGGGGCCGGAACCGTGCGCGTCCGGCCGGGCAGATGTACCGGATTTATGCCGCGAATGCGACATGATCCCGTTTCAGTCTGGCATCGTGGTGACCCTCCGTTCCCCCTCCGGAGTCACTGCAGAGGAGATCTGCCCATGGTGTTCCTCGGTTTTCTCCTGGTCGCCGCCGCAGTCGCCGCCGGCGCGGGCGTCGTCCTCGACAACACCGACAGCGCCCACCTAGTCGTCTTCGGCCAGAGCGTGCCGGGCCTGAACAGCGAGTGGCAGGTGTTCCTGGCCGGCGCGGCCGTGGCCGTCGTCCTCGTCTTCGGCCTGATGCTCACCTTCACGGGGGCCGCCCGCCGCATCCGCAACCGCCGCGACCTGCGCGACCTGCGCGAGGAGCACCAGGAGTCGCTGACCACGCTGGAGATGGAGAAGCGCCGCCTGGAGCGGGAGCTCGCCCGCGTCCGGCAGGGCTCCGGCCGGCGCGGTGCGCAGCCGCGGCCTGAGCCCGCCTCGTCCGGCGTCCAGGGCGTCCGCGTCGCGGGCGGCCGGCCGCGGACGCCCGCCGCCTCCCCCTTCTTCGAGCGGAACGAGTAGTAGTACGCGGTGATGACGGCGGCGTCCGCCCGAATCGTCACGTGGAGGGATGCCGCGCGCACCGTGCTTCCGCCATGATCGTGGTGTGCGGATTCTTCTCAAAGTGGGCATCACCGCGGCCGCCCTCTGGGTCGCCACGGTCCTGCTCGACGGCATCTCCCTCGGCGACCAGACGACCGGCCGGCGCGTCGCCACGCTGATCGCGGTCGCGGTCATCTTCGGCCTGATCAACGCCGTCCTGAAGCCGATCATCAAGACCCTCGGCTGCGCGTTCTACGTCCTCACGCTGGGGCTGATCGGCCTCGTCGTGAACGCGCTGCTGCTCCTGCTGACGAGCGAGGTCGCGCAGCGCCTCGACCTGCCGTTCCACGTCGACGGCTTCTGGCCCGCCTTCTGGGGCGCGATCGTCGTCGGCGTCGTCGGCTGGCTCCTGCACCTCTTCCTCCCCGGCGACGACGATGACGACTAGGGACTAGCCGGGTGGGAGCCCCATCGTGGACGGAACGCCGGCGCGCTTCGTCATAGGCGACGGCTACGCCCTCTACGAGGGCCCCGCGGCAGAAGGCGGCGTGCACCGGCACGCCGCCTTCCAGGTCGCCATCGGCATGGGCGGCGATGTCGCCATGGACGACGCGTCCGGGACCCGCCACAGCGGCCCGGCGCTGCTCGTGCCGCCGATGGCCGGTCACCGGCTGCACGCGGCACCGGCGCTGCGCACCTTCTTCATCGAACCGCACTGCGCGTTCGCCGACCGGCTGCGCCCCCTCTGCGGCGCCGGCGTCGCCCCGGCCCCCGGTCTGCGCGGCCTCCGGGAGGACGACGTCCGCGCCGCCGGCGGCCGCCCGTCCGGCGAACTGGACGCACGGCTGCTGAACGCCATGCGCGCGCTGATGGACGAACCCGCCCCGATGCCCGTCCTCGCCGCGAAGGCCGGCCTCTCGCCGCAGCGGCTGCGCGCCCTGGCCCGGGAGCAGCTGGGCATGCCCCTCGCGCGCTGGCGCGTCTGGTGCCGCCTCGCCCGCTCCGCCGAGGCCCTGCGCGACGGGCGGACGCTGAGCGAGGCCGCGCTCGCGGGCGGCTTCGCCGACCAGGCGCACTTCACCCGGGAGATGCGGCGGATGATGGGGCTCACCCCGGCGGAGGCCGTCCGGGCCCTGCGGGCGTCAGGCGCGGCGCGCGGTGTAGATGGAGATCGAGCCGTTCACCGTTGACACGCTCCCGGTCTCGCGGACCCGGCGGAAGCCCACCCCGGCGATGAGCCCCGGCAGCGCCCCGTCGGCGTTGAAGCGGGTGTTCTCCCGCCCGTCCGCGAGCTGCACCAGGCGGAACGCCAGCCGCATCGCCGGGGTGCGCTGCCGCCCGAAATCGGCGATCACCAGCCGGCCGCCGGGCCGCAGCGCTTCGAGCATCGCGACCAGGATCGCCCGCTTCATCGGCACCGGGCACTGGTGGAGGACGAGGCTGGACACGACGGTGTCGACGGTCCCCGGGGCCACGACGTCCGCCAGCGCGTCCCCGGTGGCCGTGCGCCACTCGACCGCGCCGGCGCCCGCCTTGCGCCGCGCGATCGCGAGCATCTCCGGGTCGGGGTCGACGCCGATCACGCGCGCGTCCGGCTCGACGCGGTGCAGCAGCAGGGCCAGCGAACCGGTGCCGCAGCCGACGTCCACGACCACGTCGCCGGGCCTGACCGCCGCGTGCATGGCGAGCATGCTCCGCCACAGCCGCTCCCGCGTCAGCGCGATCACCGGATCGTAGAGGCGGGGCAGGCCGAAACGGCCCAGCGCGGGAGTGAAGGTCTGCTCGGTCATGGACGGAGTGTCGCCCGCCGCGCCGCCGCCGGTCTTGAACGGAACGCTCGCGCTAGCCGTCCGCGGCGACGGCGGCCCGCTCGAACGGGCCGCGCTCCAGCCGGTCGGACGGCCCGCCCGCGTACTCGCGGTACTCCGGCGGACGGGACCCGGGCGCGCCGATCAGCACCCAGCGGTGCGTCCGGACGGCGCCGATGAGGAACTCCGCGTCCGTCAGCGCCCCCGCGTCCGCGACGATCAGCACGTCGAACTCCTGGCCGGAGCCGGTGAGGGCGGCGCCGAGCGGCGTCCCGACGACGATGTCCGCGGTGCGGAGCAGGACATCGCCCTCCACCGCCCGTCCGCCCTCCATGTAGCCGGTGAGCTGTTCGATCCGGGCGATCGCGCGCCGCTGGTGGGACGGGACGGCCTCCGGGTCCTCGGTGGGGTCGGCGCCGCAGATCTCGGCGACGTTCTCCCGCGTCCGCGCCTCGGTCCGCGCGGCCGTCTCCACGTCGCCCTCCAGGACCGCCATCTCCTCGGCGGCCTCCGCCGTGCGCCGCTCCAGCACGTCCGCCAGCTCGGCGGCCTTCGCCGCCGCGGCCTCCGCGTCCGCCCGGGCGCGTTCGGCCGCCGCCAGCAGCTTCTCGCGGGACGTGCGGGCGGCGGTCACCCGGTCCTCGATCTCCTGCGCCGCCTGCTGCGCGGCCCGCGCCCTGACGCCGGCCTCCCTGGCCCGCTCGACGGCCTCCGCCGCCCGTCGCGCGTGCTCCTGATGCTCCGCCCCGGCCTTCTCCCGCTCCGTCGCCAGCCAGGTCAGCTCGGTGCCGAGCCGCTCCTGCGCCTCCCGCGCCCGCTGCAGCCGCGCCCCGCCCTCGGACACGAACGACGCGAGCCCCCGGCGCACCCGCTCCGCGTGCTCGGCCGCGTCCTTGGCCTCCCGCGCCCGCCTCGCCGCCTCGTCCGCCTCCCGCGCCCGGGCCTTGACCTCGGCGCGCAGGCCGCGCAGCTCCGCCGGCGGCGACGCGACGTGCAGCCGCTGCGCCAGCGTCATCTTCCGGCGCGCCGCCGCCAGAGCCGACTCCGCCGACACCAGCCGGTAGTAGGCGGCGTGCCCCTCGGCCGCGGCGTCCGCGTCGGCCGCCGTCAGCCGGTGCGCCTCCTCCGCCGCGGCCGGCAGCGCCTCCTTCGCCCGTGCCAGCTCGTCGGTGAGGGACGCCTCCGCCTCCCGCGCACCCTGCAGCTCCGCCTGCGCCGTCTTCGCCCGCTCGTCCAGCTGCACGCACCGCGCGTAGGACGCGTCGGCCGTGCGGGTCATGGCGGTCGCCTCGTCCGCCGCCCGGTCGGCCTCCTCCTTCAGGCGGTCCGCCTCCGCGCGCGGCTCCACCAGCTCGGCCTCGGCCTCCTCCTGGACGGCGGCGAGCCGCTCCGCCTCCGCCTCGGCCTCGGCGGCGACCCGCTCCCCCTCCGCGGCCGCGTTCCGAGCCTCCTCGATGCCGCGGTGCAGCGCCGCCTTCTCGGCCTCCAGCTCCTCACCGCGCCGCAGATGCTCAGCCCGGACGGCCTGCAGCGCCGCCGCGTCCCGGGGCCACTGCTCCAGCCACATCAACCCGCGCCGCAGCAGCCGGACCTCCGTGTCCCAAGCCCGCCGCCACGCCTCCCCGACCGGCCGCAGCGCCGCCGACCGCACCCGGGTCTCCGGCGCCGACACCCCGGGCGCGCCGCCGGCCCCGCCCTCGGCCGCCTCCGCTCCAGACTCCGGAACCGCCTCGACCCGCGTCACGCCAGATGCGCTCTCATCGCCTTCAGCCTCGGGCGTCGGAGCCGCGAGGGCCTCGCCGTGCCCCCCAGAAGAGGCGTCGCCGTCCTCTTCTCCTCCTGTCTCCGGCGGTAGCGCGGGGATCGGCTCAACCCGCGTGACGGCAGACGCACTCTCGTCTGTCTCGCTCAGCGCGTGGGGCTGCTCACCTGCCTCGGGAGCGGTTGCCCCTTCGCCTCCGTCCGGCGCCTCGGGGGGAAGCGCGGGGATCGGTTGCACCTGCGTGGCGGCGGATGCGCTCTCGTCTGTTCCCGTTTCGGTCGGCTGTTGGGGGTGCTGCTCGCCTGGGCTTGCGCTGGACGCGTCGTCGTCTCCACCCGCCTCGGGAGGCAGCGCTGGGATGGGTTCGACGCGGGTGACGGCGGACGCGCTTTCGTCGTCTTCCTGGTCCGGAGGTAGTGCGGGGAGGGGTTCGAGTCTCGTCTCGGCGGACGGGCTCCCGGCTTCTTCCGGGGCGGTCAGGGGCTTGAACTCGATCGTTCCCTGGGAGCCCGGCTCTCGTAGTGGCGGTGGTGCTGTCGTCTCCGTCGTGGGCGGGGGCTCTTCGACGGGCGGCAGAGCCTGTGTCTCCACCGAGCGGGACTCCGCCGTCTGCGGGCGTGTCTCGATCAGCAGGGAGAAGATCTCGGGGTCGTCCTCGATGCCGCGCAGCAGTTCGGCGGCCTGCTCGGGGGTGGGGGCGATGAGGAGGGCGCGCTCGTCCGACGCCGCGAATTCCTTGATCACCTTTCGGGCGGCGTCGGCCTCGCCGCCCTCTGCCACGTGGATCAGGCGCAGGGCGTCCGTTTCGTCCAGTGAGCCGGGGGCCACCAGGAAGCGGGCGAGTACCTCCCAGTCGCCCGCGACCTGCTGGTTCCGCAGGGCCCGCAGTGCCGCGATGTGCGGGGCCCAGCCGACCGGTGAGAACTCCTGGGGCGCCTCTCTGAGGCGCGCGTCGATCTGCTCATAGAACTCGGTCAGCGGCCCGTAGATGCTCTCCACCAGCTCGGGGCCGCCCCAGTCGACTTCGTCCGTCCCCAGAGCGGGGGTGGATCCCTCGCCTTCGATGGGCATGGTCTCCAACCCTGCCCGGACGTCGACCTCGTCCTGGACGTCTTCGGGTTCCGCAGTGACGCCCGTGCCCTCAGGTTCGTTGGTCTCTGCCGGCTGCTTCACGACGTCATCCCGTCCCAGATCGACCGTCCGAGGCCGTAATTCCCCATCTGCCGGGGACTAACGTCTCACAGACCGGGGATCAGCGGTGGCCCGCGAGGGCTGCGTGATGATCTTCACCGTCGCGGGACTCGGGGTCGGGGTGGACGAGGGCGCCGGAGAGGCGCGGCAGGGCGTGCATGAGGCTGTGCTCGGCGTCCACGGCCACCTGGTGCGCTCGGACGAGGGTGCAGCCGGGGTCCACGACGACGTCGCACTCGGCGCGCAGGCTGTGGCCTATCCAGCGGAGGCGGACGTCGCCCACCGCGAGCACGCCCGGGGTGGAGGCCAGGGCGGTTTCGGCGCGGTCGACCAGGGCCGGGTCCACGGCGTCCATGAGGCGGCGCCAGACTTCGCGGGCCGTCTGCCAGAGGACGACCGATATCGCGGCAGTGATGAGCAGGCCCACCAGGGGGTCGGCCCATGGAGCGCCCAAGGCGATGCCGCCCGCGCCCAGGAGGACCGCCAGGGACGCGAAGCCGTCCGTTCGTGCGTGGAGGCCGTCGGCGACCAGGGCCGCCGAGCCGATGCGGCGGCCCACGCGGATCCGGTAGCGGGCCACGAGTTCGTTGCCCAGGAAGCCGATCAGGGCGGCGCCGGCCACGGCGGGCAGGTGGTCCACAGGCTGTGGATGGGCGAGGCGGTCCACGGCCGCGTAGCCGGCGACGGCGCAGGACGCGGCTATGGCCACGACGATGACGACTCCCGCCAGGTCTTCCGCGCGGCCGTAGCCGTACGTGTAGCGGCGGGTGGGGGGACGCCTGCCGAGGACGAAGGCGATCCCCAGCGGGACGGCTGTCAGCGCGTCCGCGGCGTTGTGCAGGGTGTCGCCCAGGAGCGCGACCGAGCCGGTGAACGCGAACACCGCCGCCTGGAGGACGGTGGTCGCGCCCAGCCCTGCCAGCGAGATCCACAGCGCGCGCATGCCCTGGGCGCTGGCTTCCAGGGCCGAGTCCACCTTGTCGGCCGCCTCGTGGGAGTGCGGCCGCAGGACGTGCCGGAGACGCCCGTGCCCGTGCCCGTGTCCGTGCCCGTGTCCGTGCCCGTGTCCGCTCATGGGTCCACGATGGACCACGAATCCCGTTGCAGCATCTCGACAACTGCGCTGTTGTCGCAGGTACGCGCGCTGCGTCAGTGCGGGTTCGTCGCCAGAAGCTCCGCGAGGAGGTCGTCCAGGGTGACGATGCCCGCGAACTCGCCGCGCTCGTCGTTCACCACGGCGAGCTGGGCGCGGTCCCGGCGCATGCGGCTCACCGCGTCCAGGACGGTCGTCTCCGCCGTCAGGACGGGCGCCGGATGCGCCAGCTCGTCCGCGCGCCGGTCCCCGTCGGGCTCGGTGATCGCGGCCCGGACGTGCACGATCCCGGTCATCGCGCCGTCCCCGGACCGGACGAGCAGCCGGTTGTGGCCGCTGGCCGTGGCGGTCCGGCGGATCTGCGCGGCGGTCGCGTCGGCG
The DNA here is from genome assembly GCF_044508335.1 of Actinomadura sp. Classification (NCBI taxonomy): domain Bacteria; kingdom Bacillati; phylum Actinomycetota; class Actinomycetes; order Streptosporangiales; family Thermomonosporaceae; genus Actinomadura; species Actinomadura sp. The sequence continues at coordinate 26,665 of NZ_JBIQHY010000030.1, read as the reverse complement.
CCGATCGTGGTGACCGACGTGGCGGGCACGACGAGGCGCCCGACGGTCGCCTCACGCGCGGAGATGGCGCGGCGGAGCAGCTCGTGGTCGCGCCGCCCGATGAGGCCGAGGCGGCGCGACTCGCCGACCAGGTGGCTGAGCCGGGCGGGGTCGGTGTGGCTGTCCAGCTCGTCCCTCGGCGTGACGCGGAAGAGCCGCAGCAGCGCGTTCGTCGCCGCGTTCAGCGCCGACAGGATCGGCCGGGACACCTTCGCGAAAGCGCGGAACGGCAGCGCCAGGATCAGCGCCGACCGCTCCGGGTGGGAGATCGCCCACGACTTCGGCGCCATCTCCCCGACGACCATGTGCAGGAACGTGACGACGGCGAGCGCGGTGCCGAGCGCGATGGCCTTCACGCCCGCCTCGGGGACGCCGAGCGCGTGCAGCGGCGGCTCCAGGAAGTGCTCGAACGCGGGCTCGGTGACGATCGCGAGGCCCAGCGAGCACATCGTGATGCCGAACTGCGCCCCGGCGAGCATCAGCGACAGCTCGCGGACGCCGGCCACGGCGGCCACGGCGGGGCGGCTGCCTTTGGCCGCGGCCCGCTCCAGCTGCGGCCGGTTGGCCGCGACCAGCGCGAACTCGGCCGCGACGAAGAAGCCGTTCCCGATCAGGAGGAGGACGGTGATCAGCAGCGACGGCAGCAGGTTCACGGCACCTCCACCGCGGAGGACGGGGACGGCGGCGCCGGCGGGCGCGGCGCAGGCACGGTCGCGGTCCTGATCCGGATCTTCTCGGCGACGCGGCGCGCCACGCTCACGACCTCCAGCTCCACGGAGCCGGTGTCGAGGCCGACGGTGATGCGGTCGCCGGCGGACGGCAGCCGGCGCAGCTCCGCCATCACGAGCCCGCCGAGCGTGTCGTAGGCGTCGCCCTCCGGCAGGTCGAGCCCGGTGAGGCGGCCGACCTCGTCGATGCGCATGCCGGCGTCGACGACCCAGGACCCGTCCGGCCCGGACGTCGGGGCCTCCGCCAGGCCGTCGGTCTCGTCGGTGATCTCCCCGACGAGCTCCTCGGCGACGTCCTCGAAGGTGAGGATGCCGGCGAGGCCGCCGTACTCGTCCACCACGCAGGCGAACTCCTGCCTGGACTCGCGCATGTGCTCGATCACCCCGTACAGCGGCTGGCTGCCCGGGACGAGCAGCGCGGGCCGGGCGATCTCGCCGACCGGGGTGGCGGGGTCGAGGGTGTCGTCGGCGACCTCGCGGACGCCCGCGACGCCGACCACGTCGTCGACCTCCGTCCCGTAGACGGGGTAGGCGCTGTGCCCGGTCTCGCGGATCAGCGCGATCAGGTCGGCGGCGGTCGCGGTCGCCGGCAGCGTCCGGACCTGCGGGCGCGGCACCATGACCTCGTCCGCGGTCAGCTCGCCGAACGACAGCGCGCGCTCCAGCAGGCGGGACAGGTCGGCGGGCAGGTGCCCGGCGCTGTGCGACTTGCCGATGATGTCGCCGAGCTCCTCCAGCGTCGCCCCGCTGTGCAGCTCCTCGACGGGCTCGACGCCCACGGCGCGCAGCAGCCGCTCGGCGGACCGGTCGAACAGCCGGATCACCGGCCCGGCGACCGCCAGGTACACGAGGGTGGACGCGGCCAGAGCGCGCGCGAGCGACTCGGCGCGCGCCAGCGCGAGGTTCTTGGGGAACAGCTCCCCCAGAAGCATCTGGATGAGCGTGGCCAGCACGAAGCCCGTCGCCAGCGCGATCGCCCCCGTGGCGCCCGCGGGGACGCCGGCGACTTCGAGCAGGGGCCGGATCAGCTCGGCGAGGGCGGGCTTGGCGATGAAGCCGACGACCAGGGTCGTCATCGTGATGCCGAGCTGGGCGCCCGACAGCATGAACGAGACCCTGCTGATGACCTTGACGGCGCGGCGGGCGGCGGTGTCGCCGCGCGCGGCGGCCTGCTCCAGGGTCGCGCGGTCGGCGGCGACGTAGGCGAACTCCTGGGCGACGAAGTATCCGGTGGCGGCGGTGAGGAGGATCACCGCGAGTACGCCCAGTGCCGCGCTCAGCACGGGGCACCGGGTCTATGACTGGGGTCCGACACCGCGGACTCACCACTCCTCTCGTGAACGAACTACCTGTCGTAACGTCGCTTGGAACAACGACGTTCCCGGGGGAGAGGGTACGGGTCGGTACTCACGTCGGTACTCACACCGGTACTCACATCGCCGTGCGCGGCGCACCGCCCGCGGCGGCGGGAGGGGCCGGAGGCGCGCGGCCCTGGGCGAAAGCACCTTGTCTCGGTTAGTGTCACGGATCACACTTGTATGAGAGCGTACGTCCCATAGTGGACCGGTCCGTGCTCCCAGACCGGCCCACCATCGGGACATGCGCGGGGGGACCGGAGAAGCGATCGCGGGGCAGACGTTGGACCAGAGCGGGGCCGGGGCCGCCGCGCCCATGAGCCGTGAAGGCGTCGACCATGCCCTGCGCAAGCTCCGGGAGGAGCGCGAGCGCATCTCCGCCTCGCTCGTCGAACTCGAGGGCCAACCGGGTATACGGCTGCTGAAGGGCGCCCGGCTCACCGGGGAGACGTGGCGGCGCTGGGAGGACGCGCGGTCCCGGCTGGGCACGCTGTGGCAGATCTTCGACGCCTACCAGCGGGTGCTGGAGGCGGCGTGCGAGCTGCGCGGCCGGTCCCCGCGCCCGGACCCGGCGACGCTGGCGGAGCTGTCGGGGCTGCTGTCGGGGTGCTCGGTGGAGCTGCCCGACGGGGAGATCCCGCTGGAGCACCGCACGCTGCTCGGCCCGCAGGAGCGGCGGATCACGCTGGACGAGGCGGTGGCGATGATGTCCGACGCCTTCGAGTTCGTCGCCCGCGAGGTCGCCGCCGCCGACTCCGCCTGGACGGCGCTGCTGCTGCCGCTGGAGGAGGCCGAGGAGAGCTGGCGCGAGGCGACCCGGCTGGCGCACACGCTGGACGGCACCCGCCACCCGGAACTCGACCGGGTCGGCCGGGAGCTGACCGCGCTCGGCCGGCTCGTCCGCACCGACCCGCTGTCGTTCATGCAGAACGGGCATCCGGACACCGGGCGGCTCGACCGCGTCCGCGCCGCGCTGCGGACCGTCGGGGACGAGCTCGCCGGCGTCGCCCGGATGCGGGACGAGTACCCCGGCCTCGTCGCCCGCGTCACCGCGGTGATCGAGGAGACCGAGCAGACCGAGCGGCGGGCGCGCGAGACGTACGAGACCGTCCTCGCCAAGATCCATTCGCCGAACCTGCCGGCGCCGTCCGAGGGGCTCGGCACCGCCCTGCGCGACCGGCTCGCCGCGCTCGAGCGGCTCCGCGAGGCGGGCCGCTGGGTGGAGATGGCGGGCCGCTTCGCCGAGCTGGAGCGCGCCGCCGAGGAGGCGCTGGAACGGGCGCGCGGGGAGCTGCGTCTCAGTGCCGGCCTGCTGGACCGGCGGGGCGAGCTGCGCGGGCGGCTGGAGGCGTACCGGGCGAAGGCCGCGCGCCTCGGCCTGATCGAGGACGAGCGGCTCACCGCGCTGTACGGCGAGGCCCGCGAGGTGCTGTGGACGGCCCCCTGCGACCTGCGCCGGGCCACCGCGATCCTGGCGGAGTTCCAGCGGGTGATCAGGGCGAGCGAGAGCGAGACGGGGACGCGGCGATGAACCGATGCACCCAGCCCGGATGCGCGGGCCACATCGACGCGGACGGCTTCTGCGACGTCTGCGGCATGGCGCCCGCCCCGGCGCCGGTGCCCGCCGACCCGTCGGCCGGCGCGGCCCCGCCGTCCAGCGCCGTCGAGCAGCCTCCGTACCCCGAAGGGCGGGTGTCGCCCGTGCGGGCGCCCGTCCTGCCGGTGCGCGAACACGTCGGCGACCGGGGAGCGCGGGCCGGGTACTCGCGGGCGGCGCCGGCGCGGATCCCCGCCCCGGCCCCGCCCACCAGGCAGACGCCCTTCGCGCCCCCGACGACCAGGGAGCCGGCGCCGAGCGGGCGCGACGCGCCCGGCGGGACGTCCGGCGGTTCGGCGGGCAGCGGGCGCGGGACGGTCGGGTCCGGCCGGACGGCGTCGCGCGGCGGCACCCGGGGCACCGGCTCCAGCGGCTCGACCAGGCGCGGGATGCTCGGCGCCGGGCTCGTCGAGGTGCCGCCCGTCCCGGCCCGCGACCCCGCCTCGGCGATCATGGAGAACCCGGAGGTGCCGGAGAACCGGCGCTTCTGCAGCCGCTGCGACGAGAAGGTCGGGCGCAGCCGCAACGGCAGACCGGGCCGCACCGAGGGGTTCTGCCGCAGCTGCGGGCACCCGTTCTCGTTCACGCCGAAGCTGCGTCCGGGCGAGCTGGTCGGCGGGCAGTACGAGGTGCTCGGCTGCCTCGCGCACGGCGGGCTCGGCTGGGTGTACCTGGCGCGCGACCACAACGTGAGCGAGCGGTGGGTCGTGCTGAAGGGGCTGCTCGACACCGGGGACGCCGACTCCCTCGCCGCCGCGACCGCCGAGCGGGCGTTCCTCGCCGAGGTCGAGCACCCCAACATCGTCAAGATCTACAACTTCGTCCGGCACGGCGACTCCGGCTACATCGTGATGGAGTACGTCGGCGGGCGCTCCCTGAAGGACATCCTGCTCAGCGTCCGCGCCGAGCAGGGCGACCACGCGTCCCTGCCGCTCGGCCAGGTCATCGCGTACGGGCTGGAGGTGCTGAGCGCCCTCGGCTACCTGCACGGCGTCGGGCTGCTGTACTGCGACTTCAAGCCGGACAACGCGATCCAGTCCGAGGAGCAGCTCAAGCTGATCGACCTCGGCGGGGTGCGGCGCGCCTTCGACGCGGACAGCCCGATCTTCGGGACGCCCGGCTACCAGGCCCCCGAGATCGGCTCGCAGGGCCCGTCCGTCACGTCCGACCTGTACACCGTGGGCCGGGCGCTGGCCGTGCTCAGCTTCCCGTTCCGCGGCTACACCGGGCGGCACCTGCGCAGCCTGCCGCCCCGCGACGAGGTCCCGCTGTTCCAGCGGCACGAGTCGTACTACCGGCTGCTGCGCCGCGCCACGCACCCCGACCCGTCCCGCCGCTTCCAGAGCGCCGCCGAGATGGCCGAGCAGCTCACCGGCGTGCTGCGCGAGGTCCTGTCCGCCGAGGACGGGCAGCCGCGCCCCGCGCCGTCGCCGCTGTTCGGGCCGGAGCAGCACACCGCCGGCGCCGAGATCGTCTCCGCG
>NZ_JBIQHY010000030.1:0-21365 GCF_044508335.1 Actinomadura sp. | reverse complement strand
GCGTTCGACGGCGCAGCGCTCGACGGCGCCGCCATCCTGGCGCCGCTGGAGCCGCCCGCCGCGGCGGCGGCGCTGCCCGTCCCGCTGGTGTCGGCGTTCGACCCGGCCGCCGCGTTCCTCGCCGGGCTGACCGCCCGCGACCCCGGCGACCTGGCCGCCGCGCTCGGCTCCGCCCCGGTCGCGTCGCGCGAGGTGCGGCTGGCGCTGCTGCGCGTCCGCATCCTGCTGGGCGACCTCGGCGGCGCCGCGCGGCTCCTGGAGGAGATCGCCGCCGAGGCCCCGGACGACTGGCGCGTCGACTGGTACCGGGGCGTCCGCGCCCTCGCCGGCGGGCGCGCCAAGGAGGCCGTCGCCGTCTTCAACGACCTGTACGACCTCGCCCCGGGGGAGCAGGCGCCCAAGCTGGCGCTCGCCTTCTGCTACGAGACCCTCGACGACATGGGCAACGCCAGCCACTTCTACGAGACGGTCTGGCGCACCGACCCCACCCACGTCAGCGCCGCGTTCGGGCTGGCCCGCTCCTGCCTCGCCGCCGGCGACCGGGCCGCCGCCGAACGCGTCCTCGACTCGGTGCCCCGCGTGTCCAGCCACTACCTCGCCGCGCAGCTCGCCGCCGTCGCGACCGCCGTCCGCGGCCGCAGCCCCGGCGAGCTGGACGCCGCCGCGCTCATCGGGGCGGGCCGCCGCCTCGCGTCGCTGCGCCTCGACACCGAGCGCGCCGCCGCGTTCACCGCGGAGGTCCTGGAGGCCGCGCTCGGCTGGCTGCGCGCCGAACGCATCCCGGTCCCGGCCGGGTTCCGGCAGCAGATCCTCGGCACCGACCTGGACGAGCCCGCGCTGCGCGCCAGGCTGGAGGAGACCTACCGCGTGCTTGCCAAGCTCGCCGACGACGCCGGGCACCGGCACGCGATGGTGAAGCGCGCCAACGCCGTCCGCCCGAGGACGCTCTTCTGACCATGAGCACCGACCAGCGCACCCCCGCCACCGTCTGCCCCACCTGCGGCGAGCCGGCCCACGACCGCGACCGCTTCTGCGAACGCTGCGGTGCCCCCGACCCCTCCGCCCCGCGCCCCGCGGCCCCGCCGCCCCACCCCGGCGCGGCCCCGCCGCCCCACCCCGGCGGAACCTCGTCCGCCGCGCCCGCCCCGGCGGTCGGATGCGCGGACTGCGGGGGAGCGGCCGTCGGGGCGGACGGGTTCTGCGAGCACTGCGGGCTGCGGCAGACGGGCGGCCGGGAGCACGCCGAGACCGATCTCGGGGAGGCCGGGGCGGCGGTCAGCGACCGCGGGCTGCGGCGCACCGGGAACGAGGACGCGTTCGCGATCGCCGCGCTGCCGCGGGGCGCGTGCGCCGTGGTGTGCGACGGGGTCGCGACGGCGCCGGGGTCGGCGGAGGCGGCGCGGCGGGCCGCCGACGCGGCGCTGGCCGTGCTCACCGGGCGCGTGTCCGCCGGCATGGACCCGCGGGGCGCGACCCGCGCGGCCGTCGCGCGGGCCGCCGAGGTCGTGGCGGCGCTCGCGCACGACCCGGAGGCGTCGCCCGCCTGCACGTTCGCGTCGGCCGTCGCCGACGCCGCCGGCGTCACGGTCGGCTGGGTCGGCGACAGCCGCGCCTACTGGCTCGCGGAGACGGGCTCGCGCCCGCTGACGCGGGACGACTCGTGGGCCGCGGCCATGATCGAGCAGGGCGCGATGACCGCCGCGGACGCGTGGGCCGACGAGCGGGCGCACCTGATCACGGCATGGCTGGGCGCCGACGCGGGGCCCGTCGAGCCGCACGTCGCCGCGTTCCGCCCGGACGCTCCGGGGCTGGTCGTGGTGTGCAGCGACGGGCTGTGGAACGACCTGCCGGAGGCGGCCGACCTCGCGGTCGTGGCGCTCGGCGGCGCGGACGGCCCGGTGGGCGCCGCGCGGCGGCTGCTGCGGGCGGCGCTGGACGCGGGCGGGCACGACAATGTCACGGCGGCGGTGCTCCCCTGGCCGCCGCGGGGTGGAGAGCGGGGCAGATGAGCGGGTTTCCGGAGTTCACCGTCCGCGTCGACCAGAACGCCTACCTTCCGGCGGGCGGGCGGGAGATGCACGCGATCGTCACCGTGACGGCGCGCGGCTCGGGCGGCGGCGGCGCCCCCGCGGCGGAGATCATCCTCATCGACACGTCGGGCTCGATGTCGTACCGGGGGAAGATGACCGCGGCGAAGCGGGCCGCGCGGGCGGCGGTGAACGTGCTGCGCGACGGCGTCCACTTCGCGGTGGTCGCGGGCGCGAACCGGCCGCGGATGGTCTACCCGCAGGGGGAGCGGCTCGTCGCGGCGGACGAGACGTCCCGGCGCAGCGCGGTGAACGCGATCGGGCGGCTGGAGGCGGCCGGCGGGACGGCGATCGGGTCGTGGCTGCGGCTCGCCGAGCGGCTGTTCACCGGGCACGACGACGCGGTCAGGCACGCCATCCTGCTCACCGACGGCAAGAACCAGCACGAGACCCCCGAGGAGCTGGAGGCCGCGCTGCGGGTGTGCGAGGGCCGGTTCCTCTGCGACGCGCGCGGCGTCGGCACCGACTGGGACGTCGCCGAGCTCCGCAAGATCACTTCGGCGCTGCTGGGCGGGTTCCTGGACGTCCCCGACCCCGCCGACCTGGAGGCCGACTTCCTGGCGATGACGCGGGCCGCGATGAGCAAGGAGGTCGCCGACGTGGCCCTGCGCGTGTGGACGCCGCAGCAGGCGCGGCTCCGGTTCCTCAAGCAGATGGTCCCGGCCGTGGAGGACCTCACCGGCCGCCGGGTCGAGTCGGGGCCGCAGACCGGCGACTACCCGCTCGGCGCGTGGGGGAACGAGACCCGCGAGTACCACCTGTGCGTCGAGGTGCCGCCCGGCGACGTGGGACGGCAGATGCGCGCCGCGTGGGTGAAGCTCCTCGCGGGCGAGCAGGTCCTCGGTTCCGGGAACGTCCTCGCCGAGTGGACGGACGACGAGGCCCGCTCGACCCGCATCAACAAGCGGGTGGCGATCCACACCGGGCAGTCGGAGCTGGCCGAGGCGATCCAGGAGGGCCTGGAGGCGCGCCGCGAAGGCGACGAGGACCGCGCGACCGCCCGGCTCGGCCGCGCCGTCGTCCTCGCCCGGGAGGTCGGCAACGAGCAGATCTCCGGGCTGCTCGACCGCGTCGTGGACGTCGTCGACGAGGCGACCGGCACCGTCCGGCTGAAACGCGACGTGTCGAAGGCGGACGAGATGTCGCTCGACACCCGCTCCGTCCGCACCGTCCGGACCCGGCACGCCGACGACGACAGGCCCGGGGGCTGAGGCCCATGCCGATCTGCCCGAGCGGGCATGCCTCCGAGGCCGCCGACTACTGCGACGTGTGCGGCGACCTCATCGGCGGTGCGCCCGCCGCGGAGCCGGGGCCCGGCGGCGCGCCGGCGTGCCCGCACTGCGGGACGCCGCGCTCGGGCCGCTTCTGCGAGGTCGACGGGTACGACTTCGACACCGGCACCATGTACACGGTCGAGCTGGCGATCGACCGCGCGGCGCACGCGGTGCCGCTGGTGCCGCAGCCGCGCACCGGCAGCGCCCCGGTCGCGCCGCCCGGCCCGCACGCGCTGGTCGCGGCGGACCGCGCCTACTTCGACTCGGTCGTCGCCGAGCTCGGGCCCGGCGCCCAGGGCCTGGCGTTCCCGCCGTACTGCCCGGAGCGGCGCGTCCCGCTGCGCGGCGGGGAGGTCCGCATCGGCAGGCGCAGCGCGTCCCGCGGGATCGTGCCGGAGATCGACCTGAGCGCGCCGCCCGAGGACCCGGGGGTGTCGCATCTGCACGCCGTCCTGCTGGCGCAGCCGGACGGCACCTGGAACCTCGTCGACCCCGGCTCGACGAACGGCACGACGGTCAACGGCGGCACCGAGCCGATCCCGGTGAACGCGCCGCTCCCGATGGCCGACGGCGACCGCATCCACGTGGGCGCCTGGACGACCATCACGCTGTCCCTGCAGGAAGGCCCGCCATGACGATGAGTCCCGCGCAGCCGGCGGCTCCCGCTCCCCGGACGCCGGACCCGCCCGGACCGGCCGTGCCCGGACCGGCCGCGCCCGTCCCGCGGCGGCAGCGCGGCGGCCGGCTCCGGACGTTCTTCCGCGGCCGCTGGCTGAAGACGATCCCGGGCCGCATCCGCGCGCACGTGGTGCTGTGCCTGGCCGCGCTGGTCGCGCTGCTCGCCGTGCTGTCCGTGGCGATCGGGAACGCGCGCGACTCGGTCCAGACGATCGGGCACGACGCGGGCCCGCAGGTCGTCGCGACCGGCACCCTGTACTTCGCGCTCAGCGACATGGACGCCCAGGTGTCCAGCATCCTGCTGATCGGGCGCGAGCACGGCCTCGGCATCGGCTACGACGAGTCGCTGCGGGTGTACGAGAAGCGCCGCGCGGAGGCGGACGCCGCGGCGGTGCAGGCCGCGCAGCTCGCCGGGCGCGACCCGGCGCTGAAGCAGACCGTCCAGGAGGTGCTGGACGGCCTCGGCAAGTACGAGCGGCTCGTCGGCCAGGCCATGCAGCTCGACGCCCAGTCGAACCACGCGCCCGGCGAACTGCCCGGCCCGGTCATCGACGCGTACCGGCAGGCGACCGACCTGATGAAGCTGCAGCTGCTGCCGAAGGCGTACAACATCACGCTCGACAGCGGCGCGCACGTCCGGCAGTCCTACGAGGTCAAGCGGTCGGCGGTGCTGGCGGGACGCACCTGGGTCGCCGTCACCGGCCTCGTCGCGCTGCTGCTCCTGATCGCCACGCAGCTGTACCTGGCCCGGACGTTCCGCCGCCTCCTCAACCCGGCGCTGGTGCTGGCGACGCTCGCGACCGTCGTCCTCACCGCCGTCGGCGCGGGCCTGCTGACGGCGCACGCGGGCCACATCAGGAAGGCCAAGGAGGACGGGTTCGACTCGATCCTCCAGCTGTCGCGGGCGCGGGCGATCAGCCACAGCGCGTTCGCCGACGAGAGCCGCTACCTCCTCGACCCGGGGCGCGCCGACACCTACGAGCAGACCTACCTCGACAAGTCGCTGTCGGTCATCTACCCGGACCTCGGCGACAAGCCGGTGAACCTGGAGAACTACTACGCGGGCCTGGAGCAGAAGGTCGCCCCGTACAAGCCGGGCCAGGGCGCCGTGCCGTTCCTCGGCTTCTTCGGGGACGAGGCGCGCACGGTCGACGAGGGCCGCGAGGCGGACGCGCTCGCGAAGACGCTCCAGGCGTACCGGACCGTCCAGCGCAACGACCAGCGGATGCGGCAGCTCGCCGAATCCGGGAACCGCGCCGGGGCGATCGACCACCGGATGGGGCGGACGTCCGGCGCCATCCGCGACTTCGGCGCGTTCGACGCCTCGCTCAGCGCGCTGACGGCCGTCCACCAGGACGCGTTCGACGAGGCGATCCGGGACGCCGACGGCGGGCTGCGCGGCTGGAACGCCGTCCCGCCCGCGGCCGCCGCCGTCATCGCGCTCCTGATCCTCGCGGGGGTTCGTCCCCGGCTGGCCGAGTTCCGCTGACCGGAGGAGAGCAGAGACCATGCGCGCCACCCGAGCGACCGCCGCCGTCCTGACCGCGACGGTGCTGGCGGGCTGCAGCCTCGGCGGCACCGAGGAGGAGTCCGTCGCCGACAAGGGCTCCCTGGTCATCGGCGTGAAGGCGGACCAGCCGGCTCTCGGCGTCAAGCGCCCGGACGGGACGTACGAGGGCTTCGACGTCGACGTCGCCACCTACATCGCGGGCAAGATGGGGGTGCCGAAGGACCGCATCACGTGGAAGACGACGAACTCGTCGGTCCGCGAGGAGGCGCTGGCCAAGGGCACCGTCGACATGATCGTCGCCACCTACTCGATCACCGCGAAGCGCAAGATGAAGGTCACCTTCGCCGGCCCCTACTACGTCGCCCACCAGGACACCTTCGTCCGCGCCGGCGCCGCGTCCATCAGGAACGTCCGCGACCTCAAGGGCAAGCGGATCTGCGAGGTGACCGGCTCCAACTCCTGGCGCCGCGTCATCGAGGAGCGCAAGGTCGCCGCCAAGCCCGTCACCGTCGGCACCTACGGGGCCTGCATGGACGCCCTCGCGGCGGGGAAGCTCGACGCGGTCTCGACCGACGACCTCATCCTCGCGGGGTTCGCGGCCGGCCGCCCCGGGCGGATGATCAACGCGCCGTTCACCGACGAGAAGTACGGCGTCGGCCTCAAGAAGGGCGACCTGAAGGGCTGCGAGGAGGTCAACCGCGCCATCACCGCCATGTACCAGGACGGTACGGCGCAGCGCCTGCTCACCAAGTGGTTCGGCAAGTCGGGGCTGAAGCTGACGACGAGCGTCCCGCAGTTCGAGGGCTGTACCTGAGGTCAGGGCGTGGTGGTGGACGGGAACGCGACGATCGCCTCGCGCAGCGTGTCGTAGATCGGGATGAACTTGTCGATCCCGGTGATGCGGAACACCCGCTGCACGCGCGGCGGGAGCGCCACCAGCGCGATGTGGCCGCCGTGCTCGCGCGCGCGGCGGTTCGCGGCGACGAGCGCGTTCAGGCCGGTGGAGTCGCAGAACGTGACCTCGCGCATGTCGACGACCATCGGCTCTCCGGTGTCGACGACCTCGAACAGGGTCTCCTCGAAACGCGTCCGGGACACCACGTCGATGTCGCCCTGGACGCGGACGACCGTGCAGCGGTCGTCGCGCATCAGGCTGATGTCGAAGTCCATGGTCACCTCACGCCCCACTCCGGTGGTACCCGGCCATCTCAGGTGACTCCACAGGATCGCGCACCCGTGCCCGCATTCCAAGCTCTCACCGGGAATAGGGACCGGGCACGCGGCCCGCGCCCCGGACCGTAACGCCTCCCGGGCGCCCGGCCGGTCCCCCGTGCAGACTCTACCCGACGTGCCGTCCGGGCCGTCCGGATGCGTCCGGGGACATCCGGGAAACGGGGGCAATAACTTACTCAAGAGAAACTTACCCGATGGTAAGAAATGGCGTCCAATCTCACTCGGCCGACCCTTGACCTGCGGCTGGGCCATTTCTTACCGGCCTCCCGGTGCGAAAGGCCGACGCTGACTCCGGCCCGGATCGGCGCAGAGGTTACAGTGGCGGTGGCGAAATTCGGGAGGCTGGATGTTCTACACGTTCATGACGCGCGTGGTGCGGCCGATCCTCTGGCTGCTATTCCGGCCCCGCGTCGTCGGCGGCGAGAACGTGCCGAGCTACGGGCCGCTGATCGTGGCGAGCAACCACCTGTCGTTCATCGACAGCTTCATCATCCCGCTCGCCGTCCCCCGCCCGGTCACCTACATCGCCAAGGCCGACTACTTCGAGGGCGGCGGGCTGAAGAAGGGCTTCGTCCGCTGGTTCCTGACCAACCTCGGGCACGTCCCCGTCCGCCGCGGCGCCCGCCGCGCCGCGATGGGCGCCCTCGAACAGGCCGCCGAGGTCCTCGAGAACGCCGGCGCGTTCGCCATCTACCCCGAGGGCACCCGCTCCCCCGACGGCCGCCTCTACCGCGGCCGGACGGGCGTCGGCTGGCTCGTCCTGGAATCCGGCGCCCGCGTCCTGCCGGTCGCGCTCGAGGGCACCGAGAAGATCCAGCCCATCGGCGCCGCGTTCCCGCGCGTCTTCGGCCCCCGGCCCACCGTCCGCATCGGCCCGCCGATGGACTTCTCCCACTACCGCGACCTGCCCCCGGCCAAGGCGCGCCGCGCGATCACCGACGAGATCGTCGAGACCATCCAGAAGATGTCCGGCCAGGACTACGCCGGCGAGTACAACGAGCGCGCGGAGCAGAGCTAGCGGAGCCCTCCGCGGCGCGGGCCTCCGGCTCCGGCCGCCGCGCGCGGAACTGTTGCCGCCGGGGGCGTGTCGCCGGGGGGCCGGGACGGGGAGCGGGCCGTAATGTCGCGGCCATGGTGCACAGGTTTCTCCCGATCGTCCTGTTGGTGACGGCCGCCGGTGCGAGCGCGTGCGGCGGCGGCGAACGCGCCCGGGAGGTGCACAGCACCGCCCGCGCCGAGGTGGCGGGCATCGGGTACACCTCCGACCAGCTCGCGCAGGCGCTGCTCGGGGAGGCGCCCGGGTACCGGCGGGCCGGGGAACCGGATTCGGGGGAGTACGGGTCGCTGAAGGCCATCCAGAACGCCGCGAGGCTGCAGCGGGAGACCACCCTGGACAAGCCGCGGTGCGGAAGGGCCCGGCCCGGCGGCGCCGTGGCGGGCGACGTCCCGGCGGCGCTCGTCTCGTTCACCGGGAGCGCCGGGCGGACCGCCACCGAGACGCTGATGGGCATGTCCCCCGCCGACGCCGAGAAGCAGATCAACGCGCGCGTACCGGCCGGCTGCCTGCGGTTCCGCACCAAGGTCGGGTCGCACTGGGCCGAGCACCGCGTCGTGCAGACGCCGCGCGGCGACATCGGCGAGGGCTCCCGCACGGTCGGCGTCTCCACCACCAGCGGCGCCGCGCGTACCCGCACCTGGTACGTCGTGTTCCGCGGCCGCCACTACCTCGCCACCGTCAGCGTCTTCGGCCCGTCCGTCACCCGGGAGGACGCCGAGCGGCTCGCGCGCGAGGCGCACGCGCAGGCCGAACGCGTCCTGCCGTGAACCGGCCGTGCGAGCGCGGCGGATCAGCGGATACGGTTCGGCTTACACGGGGTCGCGGGACGCGGCCCCGGGCGCGCCGTTCTCCCGGGAGTCTCATTGATCGGTAAAGAAGGGCGGGTCACCGGCCGGATAGGGCCGGGGCTCGTGGGGGAGGTCATGATCCCTGTCCGCGGCGGGGTCGAGGCGTTCTACGCGCACCCCGTGAACCCGCAGGACGAGATCGCCGTGGGAACGATCGTCGTGGTCGTCGAGCACCACCCGCCCCGGACGGTGTACGTGGCGCCCGCACTGCCCCAGTGAGCCCGGCCCGCCGATCCCGGCCTGCGGAAAGTGGCGCAAACAGGCCATCCGCGCCGAGAACCGAACGCGCCTCCCGTGCGTCTGAGGGGAAACGCGCACTGACATCTGAAGAGGAGGCCGTATGCCCGTAGTCGCCGTGGCGATCGGTGTCGTGGTCGCCGTCATCGTGCTGATCGTCTTGTTCAAGATGGTCTGGCGGGTCGCGGAGCCGAACGAGGCTCTGATCATTTCCGGGCTCGGCGCCAGATCCAAGCCGATCGACGGCGTGGACAGCCTCGGATTCAAGATCGTGACCGGCAAGGGGACGTCCGTCCTGCCCGGTTTCCAGGTCGCGCGGCGCCTCCGGCTCGACAGCCGGGCCGCCAACCTGGAGGTGAACTGCGTGACGCAGCAGGGTATCCCGGTCAAGGTGCGCGGCGTCGTGATCTACAAGGTCGGGGACGACTTCGTGTCGATCGCCAACGCGGCACGGCGGTTCCTGGAGCAGCAGTCGTCCATGGACGGCGCGATCCACGAGCTGTTCACCGGCCACCTCCGCTCGATCATCGGCAACCTCACGGTCGAGGACCTGATCCTCAACCGGGAGCGGCTGACGAGCGAGACGCGCAGCTCCGCCGCCGATGAGATGAGCAAACTGGGCCTGGTCGTCGACTCCCTGCAGATCCAGGAGATCGACGACGAGACGGACTACATCACGAACCTCGGCCGTCCGCATGCCGCGAAGGTGGCCGCCGCGGCCCGCATCGCGGAGGCCGAGAGGAACCAGGAGGCCACAGAGCGCGAGCAGGAGACCGAGCGGCAGAACGCCGCCGTCATCCGCGACACCGAGATCAAGAAGGCCGAGTACGAGGGCCAGGTCCAGCAGGCGGCGCAGCAGGCCCGGCAGGAGGTCATCCTCAAGGAGACCCGCAACGCCGAGCTGGAGGCCGAGCGCACCGAGAAGCGGCTGGAGAGCGAGATCCGCAAGCCGGCCGACGCCCGCGCGTACGAGCAGGTGAAGCTGGCCGAGGCCGAGCGCGAGGAGCGCATCGCGCAGGCCCAGGCCGCCGCGACCGAGATCCAGCTGCGCGCGCAGCGCGAGGCGGAGGCCACCCGGATCCTCGGTGAGGCCGAGGCGGACGCGATCCGGCAGAAGGGGCTCGCGGAGGCCGAGGCGATCAAGGCCCGCGCGGAGGCGCTGGCGAAGAACACCGACGCCGTCATCGCGCAGCAGCTCGCCGAGCAGTGGCCGCAGATCGTCGAGGCCGGCGCGGGCGTGTTCGGCAACGTCGACAACATGGTCGTGCTCAACGGCGCCGAGGGCGTCGAGGACATGCTCGCCAAGGCGCTCACGCTCGGCGGCACGGGCCTCGGCGTCGCCCGGCAGCTCCTCGCCAACCTAAACGGGCCCCAGGGCGCCGCCGCCAACGGCCACAACGGCGTCCCCGCCGCGACGGTCCCGGTGGAGGCGCCCAAGGAGGACGGCTGACACCCCCGACCCGACGAAGGCCCGGCCGCCCGGCCGGGCCTTCTTGGCGTTGGGGGCCGCCGGCTGACGCTAAGTTCGATGCATGTCCGTGCCGCGGCTCGCCGTCTCCGTCGATCTCGTCGTCCTCACCGTGCGGGAGCAGCGCCTGTGCGCGCTGATGTGGCGGCGGGACCGGCCGCCCTACGCCGGGGCGTGGTCGCTGCCGGGCGGGTTCATCCAGCTGGAGGAGGACCTCCCCGTCGCCGCGTCCAGGCTCATGGCGGAGCGGGCCGGGCTCGCGGACGTGCGGATCCACCTGGAGCAGCTCGCGACCTACGGCTACCCCGACCGCGACCCCCGGCAGCGGGTGGTGAGCGTCGCCTACCTGGGGCTGGCGCCCGACCTGCCCGCGTCCAGCCGCGCGCAGGTGCTGTGGACGGCCGTGGACGACCTGCTCCACCACGACAAGGCCGCGTTCGACCACCGGCGCATCCTGTCCGACGGGGTCGAGCGGGCGCGGGCGAAGCTGGAGTACACCTCGCTCGCCGCCGCGTTCTGCCCGCCCGAGTTCACCGTCGCCGAGCTGCGCCGCGTCTACGAGATCGTGTGGGGCACCAGCCTCGACCCGCGGAACTTCCACCGGAAGGTCACCGGCGCCGACCGGTTCCTCATCCCCACCGACCGGACGACGACGCGGGACGGCGGCCGCCCGGCCCGGCTGTACCGGCGCGGCGACGCCGAGCAGCTGCGCCCGCCGATGCTGCGCCCGCGGCCGTGACCCCGCCCAGGCCCGCGGCCTGGGGGGCGAGCGTCGCGACCACCGCCGGTCGGTTGCTATTTTCGGCCCCTATGAACGGTGACGAAGCGCTCGGCCCGCTCGTCCGCGACATCGGCGCCGCCGGTGTCGCGGAGATGGCCGGCTCCCCCGGGCTCGCGGCGGCCGTCGACCAGCACGTGGCGACCCTGCGCGACGAGCTGGGCAGCCCTGGCGAGACGGAGCTCATGGAGTACCTGCACGGTTTCGCCGAGGACGCCTTCAACCGCGGCTGGTGGCCCGACGACCCGCGGGACTGGGAGTTCGTCCGCATCGTGGCCGTTTGCTGGATGATGAGGGACGCTGCGTAGGCTGAGGGGTCATCACCCCCATGTGCGATCTGGAGGACAACGGTGTCCGAGGCAACCACTCCGCGCTTCCGCTCCGTCCTCGACCGGTTCGTGGCATACAAGCCCGGAAAGGTCGCGGTGTCACCGGAGGGCCGCTCGTTCAAGCTGTCGTCCAACGAGTCGCCGTACGGCCCGCTGCCGTCGGTCGTCGACGCGATCGCCGAGGCGGCGCGGAACGTCAACCGCTACCCCGACAACAACGCGACCGCGCTGACCGACGCGATCGCGTCGTTCTGCGGCGTCCCCGCCGACCACGTCGCGGTGGGCTGCGGCTCCGTCGGGATGACGCAGATGCTGCTGGAGGCCGTCGCCGAGCCGGGCGCCGAGGTCGTCTACGCGTGGCGGTCGTTCGAGGCGTACCCGCTGCTGGTGTCGCTCTCCGGGGCGACCGGCGTGCAGGTGCCGCTGAAGGACGAGACCCACGACCTGGCCGCGATGGCCGACGCGATCACCGGTAACACGCGGCTGGTCTTCGTCTGCAACCCGAACAACCCGACGAGCACCGTCGTCCGACGCGCCGAGATCGAGGCGTTCCTGGACCGCGTGCCCGCCGACTGCCTGGTCGTCCTGGACGAGGCGTACCGCGAGTACGTCCGCGACGACGAGGTCCCGGACGGCCTCACCCTCTACGGCGACCGCCCGAACCTCGCGATCCTCCGCACGTTCTCCAAGGCGTACGGCCTCGCCGGGCTGCGCATCGGGTACCTCGTCGCGCACCCGGAGGTGGCCGGTGCGATCCGCAAGACGTTCCTGCCGTTCAGCGTGAACTCGGTCGCGCAGGCCGCCGGCGTCGCGTCCCTGGCGGCCACCGACGAGCTCCTCGAACGCGTCGAGGGGACGGTGAAGGAGCGCGACCGCGTCCGCGGCGCCCTGCTCGCCGACGGCTGGACGGTCCCGCCGAGCGAGGCGAACTTCGTCTGGCTGCGCCTCGGCGACCGGACCATGGAGTTCTCCGACGCGTGCGACGCCCAGGGCGTCAGCGTCCGCCCCTTCGCCGGCGAGGGCGCCCGCGTCTCCATCGGCTCCCCCGAGGAGAACGACGCCTTCCTGGCGGTGGCGAAGTCCTTCCCCCACCGCAACTGACCCGTCCCTCGGGCCGCGGCCGGGCGCGCGGGCGTCCGGCCCCGGAGGGCACCGCGAGGCTCCCGGCCCGTCTTCGCCCTAGCCGGCCTTCGCGGGGCCCAGCTTCTCCACGATGAGGCGGTAGAGCTGGCGGGGGCGGCCCGGCTGCGGAGTGCGGTTCGGCGGGAGCGGCCAGGCGAGGCCCTCTTCGACCAGGGTCCGCAGGAGGCGGCGGGCCGTGCGGGGGGTCACGCCGAGCATCTTGCCGGCGTTCTCCGCGTCCACGATCAGGGGCTGCTCCTGGTCGCCCAGCTTGTCGGCCAGGCGGGCCAGGATCTCCAGGCCCTTCGGCTTGGCCTGGGGCTGCGTGCGCGGCGGCGTGCGCGGGGCCGGGACCAGGGCGCGGCCGTCGCGGTCGAGCGCGAAGCCCTGGGCGCGCTGGGAGCTCTGGGAGCGGGCCAAGGCGGCGCGGGCGTGGTTCTCGGCCTCGTGGGCCGTGCGGCCCATGCCGATGCCCACCTCGATGGCCAGGCCCAGCTCTTCGCGGACGCGTTCCACGAACGGCGGGGTGCGGAAGCCCTCGGTGGAGGCCGTCACCGAGCCCCGTGTCGCGATGACCAGGTAGCTGTGGTCGTCCAGCGGCCAGACCGAGGCGTTCATGCGGTGCGCCTCCTGGAGCAGGACGCGGTGCAGCGCGAGCTTCAGCTCGTCCCGCCAGTAGCGCGGGGTCACGCGGCGGGGCGTCTCGCGGAGGGTCGGGACGTCCACCAGGACCACGACGAGCTGGGACTCCTCCAGCCGGTGGTGCGCGCCCAGGAGGGCGGCTGTCTGCAGGGAGCTGCGGATCGCGGCGCCCGTCGGGCGGACGCGGATCGTGGGGACGCCCGCCATCTCCATGCGCTCGGCCGTGGCGTGCACGCAGGTCATCGCCACCGTGGTCGCGCCGCGCCGCCAGAGGCGCTCGTGGAACGCGGCGAGCGTGCCGGGCCCGGCGGCCTCCTCCCGCAGGTGCACCTGCTCGGTGCCGAGGTTGATCTCGGAGTAGGCCTCCTCCACCTCGGCGCGGCCCAGCACGTCGATGCTGACCCGGGCCGGGTCGAAGCGCTCGTCGAGGGACGCCCGCAGCAGCGCGCCCTGCAGCGCCGCGCCGTTCAGCGGGACGTACGTGGCGGGCATCGTCAGCACGCCGGCCTTGCGGGCGAAGTCGTAGGGGACCGGGCTCGCGAACAGGCACACGTCCACGCCCGAGCCGAGCCGCACGACCTTGTCGGCCGCCTCCTGCTCGTCCCGGTACGCGGCGGCCACGAGCCGGCTCGGTACCGGAGTGGGGCCGTGGCCCATCAGCATGACCCGTTCAACGAGGTCGTGGGGGCCCACGACGCCGATTGTGAGATCGGGCGTGACCGACCCCGTCCGTGCCGCCGTCATCGATGCTCGCTCGCTTCCGGTCCGTCCTCTCGGCGGGGGCGCCGCCCCGGCCACCTGTTCGCGCACGTCTCGCCCAACGGTTGACTCCATGGGCTCGTCGCCCCTGCCTCCTGACCCGGCGCCGCGATCGCCTTCCCGCAGCCCCACCTGCCGAGAAGCGGAGGAAGGCTCCTCCGCCGGGAGATCGGGTCAGGGTGACGAGATGTGACACCCAGACGCGAAATCGAATCAAGAGTGCGGCGAAAAAGTAACCTACGCGACCCCCTGGTCAGTAATTTGTCACCATTCGGGCAGTCTCGATCTAGCATCTTCGGATGTCCGAAGTTGAAAGGCAAGACCCCAAAACACGGCTCGGGGCCCCTCCTGACGCTCTCACGTACAGGAAGGACCCCTGGAGTACCGGTTTGGTTTACCTGCGGGCCGAAATCCGGACGAGTCGACGCCGGCCGCGCCGGAAAGACGAACGATCCGTTCCGCGGCCCGCGATGATCAGGCTCGGTGATTATTTACCGGGTTACGGTCCATCCGATCCGGAGCGTTCCATGGGGTTTCTTCCCAGGTCAGCGGTCCGGATCGGCGACTCGCGAGGCGCATCGCCGCACCGCTGCGTAGTTGTCCCGTAACTCTAAGCTCCGAAAATTCAGGCCCCGGCGTTACATGCCCCGTCAGGTGCGAACGCGGAGTTGGTCAGGACGGGGCCACAATCGGCCGTTCGCGGCCCCGCCGCGCGGCGCTACTCCGCCCGCCGCGCGGCGCTACTCCGCTTCGCGGACGATCTCGGCGCCCAGCTGCGACAGCCGCTCCGCGGTGTGCGCGTGCCCGCGGTCGAGGTAATAGGCCGAGGTGATCGTCGTCTCGCCCTCGGCGGCGAGGCCGGCGAGCACGAGCGCGCTGCCGCAGCGCAGGTCGTGCGCCTCCACCTCGGCGCCGCGCAGCGCGCGCGGGCCGTTCACCTTCGCGCGGTTGCCGTCCACCTCGATGTCGGCGCCCATCTTCGCCAGCTCGCCGGCCAGCTTGAACCGGCCGTCGAAGATCCGCTCGTAGATGTAGGACTGGCCCTCGGCGAGGCAGGACAGCGCCATGATCGGCGACTGCAGGTCGGTGGCGAAGCCCGGGTACTCGTCGGTGATGACGTTGATCGGGCGGAGCGTCCGGTCGCGGTGCACCTGCAGGACGGCGCCCTGCTGGCGGAACTCGACGCCCATCTGCTCCAGCTTGTCGGCGGCGACGCCGAGGTGCTCCAGCGTCGCGCCGACGAGGTTCAGGTCGCCGCCGGTGATCGCGGCGGCCATCACGAACACGCCGGCGTCGATCCGGTCGGGCATCACGGTGTGCTCGACGGCGGTCAGCTCGTCCACGCCCTCGACCGTGACGAACCCGGTGCCGCCGCCGCTGATCCTGGCGCCCATCGCCTGCAGGATCGCGATGTTGTCCAGCACCTCCGGCTCCAGCGCCGCGTTCTTGATCAGCGTGGTGCCGCGGGCCAGCGCCGCCGCCATGATCAGGTTCTCGGTGCCGGTGTGCGAGGGAGTGTCGCAGTAGAGCGTCCCGCCGCGCAGGTCGCCGGCCTTGATGTGGATGATGCCGTCGCCGTTGTCGGCCACGTGCTCGGTGACCGTGGCGCCCATCCGCTTGAAGCCGTTGTAGTGGAAGTCCAGGTTGCGGCTGCCGAGGTTGCAGCCGCCGACGCCCTCGATGACCGCCTCCCCGAGCCGGTGCAGCAGCGCCGGGACGAACAGGAACGAGCCGCGGAAACGGGACGCGATCTCGGCGGGCAGCACCGGGCTGTTCAGCGAGGACGCGTCGATCACGAGGGTGCGCTCGGTCTCGTGCAGCTCGGCCTTGGCCCCGACGGCGCGGGCCAGCTCCACCGCCCGCCGCACGTCCTCGATGATCGGGACGTTCCGCAGGACGGTGCGCCCCTTGGCGGCCATCAGCGAGGCACCGATCATCGGCAGGACGGCGTTCTTCGCCCCCTGGATGAATACCGTGCCGTGCAGCCGCCTGCCGCCGCGCACGCGGTAACGAACCTCGTGGCCCATGCTCATGCCGCCTTACTCCTTCTCGGGTGCGGGTAGGTGCCTGCCATCAAGCGGGAGCACGAGGGCCGGCGCGCCGAACGGTGTCCCCCCTCTGCGCCAACGCGACCCCAGTAAACCACCGGACCGGACATGTGCCGTCCGGCCGCGGCACGCTGGCGTCAGTCTGCTTGGTGAGACCTTCGCTCGGCGCAAAAAGTTCGCACTCCCCCAGGAAATTTCCCAAGGTGAGCCTAGGGGCGGCGTCCCGCCCAGGGGCGGCAAACGTGATCATTTATGCGGAACCGCCCGGCCGGGCGGCGGGTCAGCGGGCTTCGAGGACCTCGATCCCGTCGCCGACCGCGAGAGTGCCCAGCGCGCGCGGGACGGCGTTGTAGCCGAACTGGATGCCGCGGTCCCGGGTCCGGTAGGCGGCGAGCGTCCGCAGGGGCTCACGGCCGCGCTCAGCGGTCTCCTGGTCGGTGGTCGTGATCAGGCAGCGGGCGCACGGCTTGACCATCTCGATGACGGCCTCGCCCACGCGCAGGAGGCGGACGTCGTCCTCGCCGTACGGGCCGAGGCCCTCGATGACGAGGCTCGGCCGGAACCGGTTCATCGGGAGCGGTTCGTCCAGGCGCGCGTTGAGGTCGGCCAGGGACTCGGCGGAGATGACCAGCAGCGGGTACCCGTCCGCGAACATCACCTCGCCGCCGCCCCGCGACGTCGGCCGGTGACCGGTGAAGCGCACCAGCCGGCACTCGGTGTCGAGCAGCTCGGAGAACCAGGCCGCGGCCTCCTCGCCCTGGTCGATGCCCTGGCACTCCTTGCGGTGGACGGTCACGTCCAGGACCTCGCCGTCGTCCACGGCCTTGTGGACGAGCTGCGCGGCGCCGGGGAAGCCCACCGTGAGGACCTCGCCGTCGTAGGACGGGCGCAGCAGCGCCATCTGCGCGAGGTCCCGCTGCGACAGGAAGCGCCCGTCGGGGCGGACCAGCATGAACTCGCGGTCGAACCGCAGGCCCCTGGGCGTCAGCTCGGCGCTGCGCAGCGCGGTCCCGCCGCCGCTCTTGAGCGGGTAGGCGTTCAGCTCGGTCAGGGTCCCCGTCAAGGCCCCTCCTCGTGTCGGCTCGGCGTGGCCGGCGCCGTGTCTGCCCGGCCCGTGTCGGCTCGGCCCGCGGGCGGGCCCGGCGGTTCGTCAGGTCAGCGCGGCCAGCCGGTCGAACACCGGGCCCAGCCGCTCGACGAAGCGCTCCGGACGGCATACCTCGTCCAGGCGCTCCTCGTCCAAGGCCAGGCCCGCCTCCGCGGCGTGCTTGCGCAGCGTCTCGCGGAACGGCGTCCCCGTCTCCCACGTCTCCATCGCCGCCTTCTGGACGAGCGGGTACGCCTCGTCGTCGCGCGACATGCCCGCCTCGACCAGTTCCAG
Source organism: Actinomadura sp. (assembly GCF_044508335.1). NCBI lineage: Bacteria > Bacillati > Actinomycetota > Actinomycetes > Streptosporangiales > Thermomonosporaceae > Actinomadura > Actinomadura sp. The sequence continues at coordinate 3,914 of NZ_JBIQHY010000030.1, read as the reverse complement.
CAGCACCGTCGATGTGTAGATTAGACCGCCGGTCGACTCCAGGTTCTCCCTCATACGCGCCTTGTCCACCACGATTCCGGACATGAGGCGGTTCGTCAGGTTCAGCATGTAGTCGAGCGCGATGGCCGCGTCCGGCAGCGCGATCCGCTCCGTCGACGAGTGCGAGATGTCGCGCTCGTGCCACAGCGGGATGCCCTCCAGCACCGGGACGATCTGCGCCCGCACGATCCGCGCCATCCCGGCGAGCCGCTCGGAGATGATCGGGTTCTTCTTGTGCGGCATCGCCGAGGAGCCCTTCTGGCCCTTCCCGAACGGCTCCCACAGCTCCCGGACCTCGGTGCGCTGCCCGTGCCGCACCTCCAGCGCGATCGCCTCGCACACCGTCGCCATGATCGCCAGAGACGACACCCACTCGCCGATCCCGTCCCGCATCACGACCTGCGTCGACACGTCCGCCGGCCGCAGCCCCAGCTTCCGCGCCACGTGCAGCTCGATCGCCGGGTCGATGTTGGAGTACGTCCCGACCGCGCCCGAGATGGCCATGACGCCCACGGCCTCCCGGGCCCGCCGCAGCCGGTCCCGGGACCGGGCCATCGCGAACGCGAAGTCGGCGACGCGGTGCCCCCACACGTCCGGCTCGCCGTGGATCCCGTGCGTCCGCCCGACCCGCAGCGTCCCCCGGTGCTCCAGCGCGTGGTCGCGCAGCGTCGCCACCAGCCGGTCGGCCTTCTCCAGCAGGATGTCGGTGGCCTCGACCAGCTGCAGCGCCAGCGCGGTGTCCAGCAGGTCGGACGACGTCATCCCGAAGTGGACGTACCGCGCGGCCTCCCGCGGCTCGGTGTTGTCCGCCCACGCCGACAGAAAGGCGATCACGTCGTGCTGCGTGACCGCCTCGATCTCGTGCACCGCCTCCGGCGTCGGCGGCGGCGCCTTGCGCACCGGCTCCACCACCTCCGGCGGGATCGTGCCGGCCTCCGCGTGGGCCTCGACGACGAGGACCTCCACCCGGCACCACAGCTCGTACTTGTGCGCGTCGCTCCAGACGCGCCCCATCTCCGGAAGTGTGTACCGCTCGATCACCCGCCCATTCTCCCAGGTCCCGCGGCCGCTCCGCGCGCCCGGGTCGCCGCCGCCCCCGGCGGTGCGCGAGAGCTCAGGCCAGGGCGGCCTTCAGGGCGATGTCGGTGCGGTGGTGGGAGCCGCGGAGGGCGATCTTGGAGAGGGCCTCGTAGGCGGTCGCGCGGGCGGCGGAGAGGTCGGGGCCGGTGCCCACCGCGTTCAGGACCCGCCCGCCGTTGGCGATGAGCCGGCCCTCGGCGTCCAGCTTCGTGCCCGCGTGGAGGATGTAGGCGCCGTCCACCTCGGACGCCTCGTCCAGACCGGTGATCTCGTCGCCCTTGACCGGCGCGGCCGGGTAGCCCTCGGCGGCGAGGACGACCGTGACGGCGGAGCCCGGGTGCCACTCGGGACGGAAGCCGGGGTCCAGGCCGCCGATGGCGCACGACTGAAGGAGCTTGGCCGGCGGCGTCGCCAGGCGGTCCAGAACGACCTGGGTCTCCGGGTCGCCGAAGCGGGCGTTGAACTCCACGACGCGGACGCCCTTCGAGGTGAGGGCGAGGCCCGCGTAGAGGGTGCCGACGTAGGGGAACTCGCGGCGGCGGAGTTCGTCCACCGCGGGCTGGACGACCGTGGACATGACCTCGTCCACCAGGTCGGGGGAGATCCAGGGGAGCGGGGTGTAGGCGCCCATGCCCCCCGTGTTGGGGCCCGCGTCGCCGTCGTAGGCGCGCTTGAAGTCCTGGGCCGGGAGGAGCGGCACGGCGTGCTGGCCGTCGCACAGCGCGAACAGGGAGACCTCGGGGCCGTCCAGGAACTCCTCGATGACGACGCGGTCGCAGTCGGCCGCGTGCCGGGACGCGACCGCGCGGTCCTCGGTGACGATGACGCCCTTGCCGGCGGCGAGGCCGTCGTCCTTCACCACGTAGGGCGGGCCGAACGCGTCCAGCGCCTCCTCGGCCTGCGCGGGCGTGTCGCAGACGCGGGCCGCCGCGGTGGGGACCCCGGCCGCGGCCATGACCTCCTTCGCGAACGCCTTGGACGCCTCGATGCGGGCGGCTGCGCGGTCCGGGCCGAAGCACGGGATGCCGGCCGTGCGCAGGGCGTCGCCGACCCCGGCGACCAGCACGGCCTCCGGGCCGATGACGACGAGGTCTGCGCGCAGGCGCTCCGCCAGCTCCCGCACCGCCGTCGGGTCGCACGGGTCGAGCTGGTGGTTGTCCGCGATCTCGGCCGTGCCGGGATTGCCCGGGGCGCAGTGGAGCGCGGTGACGGCGGGGTCGCGGTGCAGGGCGCGGGCGAGCGCATGCTCGCGGCCGCCCGATCCAAGGACGAGTACTCGCACGTGACGCGAGCTTACAGATGCCGGCACGGGGAATGAGGAGCGCGACCCCGGTCGTTGCGGAGATCGAGCCGAGTGAGGCGACCGTCACAGCGGGGTGGGTGAACCTGCCAGTTATGGGCCGCGTCCTAAATGTCGGCTGGTAAGCTGCCACGGGCTTTACCGCCCGGTGTCGAGGTGCGTGAAAGGAGGTGGTCGGGATGAGTCCTGGTGATCCTTGCAGTTCGCCGGAAAACCCCCACAGTCCGTACCGGACTGCCCTTCCGTCCGCCTCCATCTGGCGTCCGGCCGCCGTGCTCGCGCGCTCCCTTCGCTGACCAGCCTGGGTTGAGCGCGCGCTGCGTGCGTGGCCGGCGGGTTAGGAGCACCTCATGGCCATGACACGAGTCCGTCCGGGCCGCGCGCTGTTCAAGACGCGCGGCCGCCCCGCAGGCGTGCCGGCTCCGAACCGCGATTCCGCCGTCATCGACTGGGCCGCCTACATCGACGGCCACCGGGTCTGCACCGACACCGTCGCCGACGCCGTCCGCATGATCCGCGACGGGCGCCTCGTCGCGGACGGCGACAGCGCCGGATTCGTATGGGTCGGCCTCCACGAGCCGACCGCCGCCGAACTCGCCGACATCGCCGAGGTCTTCGGCCTGCACCCGCTCGCGGTCGAGGACGCGATCCACGCCCACCAGCGGCCCAAGCTGGAGCGCTACGACGACGTCCACTTCGTCGTGATGAAGACCGTCGGATACGTGGCCAGCGAGCCGGGCGGCCACGAAGCCGTCGTCACCGGCGAGGTCATGCTGTTCTGCGGCCCCGACTTCGTCGTCACCGTCCGGCACGGCACCCACGGCGAACTCGGCACCGTCCGCCGCGACCTGGAACGCGACCCGGGCCGCCTCGCGCTCGGCCCAGCCGCCGTCCTCCACGCCGTGGCCGACCGCGTCGTCGACGGCTACGTCAACGTCGCCAACGCCGTCATGGAGGACATCGACGAGGTCGAAGAGGCCGTCTTCTCCCCCGAACGCACCGACGAGTCCCGCCGCATCTACCGACTCAAGCGCGAAGTCATCCAGCTCAAGCGCGCCGTCGGCCCCCTCGCCGGCCCCCTCCGCAACCTCTCCGGCCGCCGCTTCGTCCCCGCCGAGATCAGGGAATACCTGCGGGACGTCGAAGACCACCTCACCCGCGTCCGCGAACAGGTCGAGTCCTACGACGAACTCCTCAACCCCATCCTCCAGGCGCACATGACGCAAGTCACCGTCGCCGACAACAAGGACATGCGCAAGATCTCCGCCTGGGGCGCCATATTCATGGTCCCCACCGCCATAGCGGGCATCTACGGCATGAACTTCAAGCACATGCCCGAAACCCAATGGCAGTTCGGCTACCCGATGATCCTCTGCATCATCGGGCTGGCCTGCTTCTCGCTGTACAGGGGTTTCCGAAGGAACGGCTGGTTGTAACGCGGCTAGCCCAGGGGGGCGACCCCCTGGAACCCCCGTTAGCGACGCAGGCGATCCTC
>NZ_JBIQHY010000149.1:0-16457 GCF_044508335.1 Actinomadura sp. | reverse complement strand
CCTGGACCGACCAGCAGCGCCAGGACGGCTACGCCGGCTGGAAGAAGGCCGTCGACCGGACCTACGGCTGGGTCGACCTCGGCTGACCCGGCCCGGCACACCGTCCTCCAAACCCCACCCACGAGCTCATTCCGGGAGATTGCAGTGACATCCGTAGCGCTCGGTCCGCGGTACCGCGAGGACGCCCTGCGCGCCCTCGCCGAGACCGAGTTCGACGTCCTGGTCGTCGGCGGCGGCATCGTCGGCGCCGGCGCGGCCCTCGACGCGGTCTCGCGGGGGCTGTCCGTCGCCCTCGTGGAGGCGCGGGACTGGGCGGCCGGGACCTCCAGCCGCTCCAGCAAGCTCATCCACGGCGGGCTCCGGTACCTGGAGCAGCGCGACTTCGGGCTGGTGCGGGAGGCGCTGCGGGAACGCGGCCTGCTCCTGCACCGGCTCGCGCCGCACCTGGTGCGTCCCGTCCGGTTCCTGTACCCGCTGCGCAACCGGGTGTGGGAGCGGGCCTATGTCAGCGCGGGCGTCGCCCTGTACGACACGATGGGCGGCGCGCGCGCCCTGCCCCGGCACCGGCAGCTGACCCGGCGCGGCGCCCTGCGGCAGGCCCCGGCCCTCCGGCCGGACGCGCTGGTCGGCGCCGTCCAGTACTACGACGCGCAGGTGGACGACGCCCGCTACACGCTGATGGTCGCCCGCACCGCCGCGCAGTACGGCGCGACGGTCGCCACCCGCGCCGAGGTCACCGGGTTCCTGCGCGAGGGCGAGCGCGTCACCGGCGCGAGCGTCGTCGACCTGGAGGGCGGCCGGGAGATCGATGTGCGGGCCCGCCGCGTGGTGTGCGCCACCGGCGTGTGGACGGACGGCGCGCAGGCGATGACCGGCTCCCGGGCGGCGTTCGGCGTCCGGGCGTCCAAGGGCGTCCACCTGGTGGTGCCGCGCGACCGCATCCCGATGGACACCGGCCTGATAACCCGGACCGCGAAGAGCGTGCTCTTCGTCATCCCGTGGGGGCGGCACTGGCTCGTCGGCACCACCGACACCCCGCACGACGAGGGACCGGACGAGCCCGTCGCAGACCACACCGACATCGGCTACCTCCTCGACCAGGCGAACGCCGTCCTGCGGACCCCGCTCACCCACGACGACATCGAGGGCGTGTACGCGGGGCTGCGGCCGCTGCTGTCCGGGGAGATGGACGACACCACGCGCCTGTCGCGCGAGCACGCGGTCGCCGAGCCGGTGCCGGGGCTGGTCGTCGTCACCGGCGGCAAGTTCACCACCTACCGGGTGATGGCGGAGGACGCGATCGACCTCGTCGCCGAGGGCCTGGACGACGCCGTCCCCGAGTCGGTCACCGCCCGGCTCCCGATCCTCGGCGCGACCGGGTTCGAGGTGCTGTGGAACGAGCGGCGCCGGCTCGCCGCCGAGTCCGGCCTGCACGTCGCGCGGGTCGAGCACCTGCTGCGCCGCTACGGGTCGTGCGCCCGCGAGGTCCTCGCGCTGATCGCCGGCACCCCGGCGCTCGGCGCTCCCGTCCCCGGCGCGGAGGACTACCTGTGCGCCGAGGCCGTCTACGCCGTGACCCACGAGGGCGCCCTGCACCTGGAGGACGTCCTCGCCCGCCGCCTGCGCGCGGCGATCGAGGAGTGGGACGGCGGCGTCGCCGCGGCGTCCCGCGTCGCCGAGCTGATCGCCCCCGTCCTGGGCTGGGGCGAGGAGGAGACCGCCGACGAGATCAAGCGGTACGTCCGCCGGACCACCGAGGAGCGGCGCGGCGGCGCGGCGATCGCCGAGGCCGCCGCCTAGGCGAACGCCGCGGTCATCGCGGCGCCCCCGCCCGGCGCCTCGACGGACAGGCCGCCCTCCGGGGAGCCGGCCGCCGTGAACGGCTGCCGCGCGTAGACGGGCCTGCGGGCGCGGAATGACACCTCGCGCACCTTCAGGCCCGCCCGGCGCGGCAGCTCAAGGCACACCACGGCGAGCAGCGGCCCGTGCACGACGAGCCCGCCGTGCCCCTCCACCTGTGTCGCGTACGCCTCGTCGTAGTGGATGCGGTGGGCGTTGTAGGTGAGCGCGCTGAACCGGAACAGCAGCACCGGGTCGGCGGTCATCTCCAGGGTCCACGGTGCGTCGACCCGCGGGGCGTCGAACGACACCTCCGCCGGGCGGGAGGCGGAGCCGCCGCTGCGATAGACGAGGTCCTGCTCCTCGACCGCGATCTCGGCGCCGTCCCGCAGGAACGTGTGCCGGACGGTCACGAACAGCATCTCGCCGCTGCGTCCGTGCTTCAGCGCGGTGGAGGCGAGTTCCGCCCTGCGCGTCACGCTGTCTCCGATCCGCAGCGGCTCGCGGACCCGGAATCGCCCGCCCGCGAACATGCGCCGCCGCTCGGGGACCGGCGGCAGGAAGCGCCCGTCGCGCGGATGGCCGTCCGGCCCCAGCTCGCGCTGCGCGGGACGGTCGAGGAAATGGAGCCACTGCCACAGCGGCGGCAGCTCCTCCCCCGGCGGCTCGGCGTCGAGCAGCCCGGCGAGCGCCGCCGACGGCGCCGCGTCGATGACCTCCGTCTTCTCTTCCGGCTCCGGAGCCCACCCAGCGATATCGATCACGGCTTCATCGTCCCAGCAGCCCGGGTGCGGTCGTCAGGTCGGGATCAGCGGGCAGTGGGTGCCCTTGTAGATCGTCGGGACGCAGTGGTTGCAGTGGGTGCACAGGGACGGCGTGGACGGGTCGGCGGCGATGCGGTTCACCAGGTCGGGTTCGCGGAGCAGCGCACGCGCCATCGCGACGAACTGGAAGCCCTCCGCCATCGCCTTGTCCATGCTCGCGCGGTCGGTGACGCCGCCCAGCAGGATCAGCGGCAGATCGAGTTCGGCGCGGAACCGGCGGGCATGCTCCAGCAGGTAGGTGTCCTGGTAGGGGTAGACGCGGAGGAACCGCTTGCCGAACAGCCGCAGGCCCACGCGCATGGGGAGCTTGTAGCTCGCCGCGAACTCGGGGATGGGCATCGGCCCGCGGAACAGGTACATCGGGTTGAGCAGCGAGCTGCCGGCCGTCAGCTCCAGCGCGTCGACCGTCCCCTCTTCCTGGAGCCTGCGCGCCACGTACAGGCTGTCTTCGATCTCCAGGCCGCCGCGCACGCCGTCCCGCATGTTGAGCTTGCCGGTGATCGCGATGCGGTCGCCGACCTCGTCGCGGACGGCACGGGCGATGCCGAGGGCGACCTTGGCGCGGTTCTCGATGGGGCCGCCGTAGGCGTCCTCGCGCCGGTTGAGGCGGGGGCTGAGGAACGAGCTGGCCAGGTAGTTGTGCCCGAAGTGCATCTCCACGGCGTCGAAGCCGGACTCGACCGCCAGCCGGGCGGCCTCGGCGTGCGCGCGGGTGATGCGCTCGATGTCCTCCGCCGTCGCGACCTTGGTGAAGGCCATGCCGAGCGGGTTGAAGAACCGCCCGGCGGAGATGGCGGGCATCTTGGTGGAGCTCGCGTCGGCGACGGGCCCGGCGTGCCCGATCTGGGCGGACGCGGCGGCGCCCTCGCCGTGCACGGCGTCGGTGAGGCGGCGCAGCCCGGGCACGGCGTCGGGCCGCATCCAGATCTGCCCCCGCTCCGTCCGCCCCTCGGGAGAGACCGCGCAGTACGCGACCGTCGTCATCGCCACTCCCCCGGCGGCGGGCCGCCGGTGGTACTCGATCAGGTCGTCGGTCACCACCGCGTCCGGGGTCATCCCCTCGAACGTCGCGGCCTTGATCACACGGTTGCGCAGCGTCAGCGGCCCGAGCCGGGCCGTTTCGAACACGTCCACCAGAACTCCGTTCCGCCCCGCTAGCACTTCTCGATGATGGTGACGTTGGCCTGGCCGCCGCCCTCGCACATGGTCTGGAGGCCGAAGCGGCCGCCGGTGCGCTCCAGCTCGTGGAGGAGGGTGGTCATGAGGCGGGCGCCGGTGGCGCCGAGGGGGTGGCCGAGGGCGATGGCGCCGCCGTTGGGGTTGACCTTGGCCGGGTCGGCGCCGGTCTCCTTGAGCCAGGCGAGGACGACGGACGCGAACGCCTCGTTGATCTCGACGGCGTCGATGTCGCCGATCGTCATGCCGGTCTTCTTCAGCGCGTACGCGGTGGCGGGGATGGGCGCGGAGAGCATGCGGATGGGGTCCTCGCCGCGTGCGGAGATGTGGTGGATGCGGGCGCGCGGGGTGAGGCCGTGGTCCTTGACGGCCCGCTCGGACGCGATGAGCAGCGCGGCGGAGCCGTCGGAGATCTGGGACGAGACCGCCGCGGTGAGGCGTCCGCCGTCCACGAGGGTCTTCAGCCCGGCCATCTTCTCCAGGGTGGTGTCGCGGCGCGGCCCCTCGTCGGCGGCGACGTCCCCGTAGGGGGCGATCTCGCGTTCGAATCGGCCCTCGTCGATGGCGCGGATCGCGCGCCGGTGCGACTCGTAGGCGAACCTCTCCATGTCCTCGCGGGACAAGTCCCAGTCGCGGGCGATCATCTCGGCGCCGTTGAACTGGGAGACCTCGGTGTCGCCGTAGCGGCGCGCCCAGCCCGCGGAGCCGGCGAAGGGGCCCTCGGTGAAGCCGAGCGGCGCGGCGGCGGTCATCGCCGACGCGATCGGGATCTGCGACATGCTCTGCACGCCGCCCGCCACGACCAGGTCGGACGTCCCGGACAGGACGGCCTGCGCGGCGAAGTGCACGGCCTGCTGCGAGGAGCCGCACTGCCGGTCGACGGTGACGCCGGGGACCTCCTCGGGGAGGCCGGCGGCGAGCCAGCAGGTGCGGGCGATGTCGCCGGCCTGCGGGCCGATGGTGTCGACGCAGCCGAACACGACGTCCTCGACGGCGGCCGGGTCGATCTTCGTCCGGTCCATGAGGGCGGTGAGGACGTGCGCGCCGAGGTCGGCGGGGTGCACCCCGGCGAGCCCGCCGCCGCGCCGCCCGACGGGGGCGCGGACGGCGTCGACGATGTATGCCTCGGCCATGGGGTCTTCTCCTTCGTGCGGGTCCGTCGTGCAGGGGCCTAGCTCGCCTGGATGCCTTCGAGGAACATGGCGAGGTACTGCTTGGCGATGTCGTCGGCGGACAGCCGCCCGCCGCGCTGGTACCAGTTCGCCGCGACCCACACGGTGTCGCGGATGAACCGGTACACGAGGCTCCGGTCGAGGTCGGCGCGGAACGCGCCCTCCTTGACGCCGCGGTCGAGCAGCGACAGCCACATCTCCTCGAACCGGCGCTGCGAGTCGAGGAGGTAGTGGAAGCGCTCGCTGGTCGCGAGGTGCTTGGACTCGTTCTGGTAGAGGACGACGGCGGGCCGGTGCCGGTCGATCGAGCGGAACGACTCGACGACGATGGCCTCCAGCGTGTCGCGGGCGTTGAGCCCGGCGCCGAGGATGCGCTCGTACCCGGCCCACATCTCGTCCAGGAACGTCCGGAGGATCTCGTCGGCCATCGACTCCTTGGAGTCGAAGTGGTAGTAGAGGCTGCCGCCGAGGATGCCCGCGGCGTCGGCCACCTTCCGGACGGTGGTGGCGGAGTAGCCCTGGGAGGCGAACACCTCCGCGGCCGTGGCGAGCAGTTCCGCCCGCCGCTCCGCGCGGGCGGCGGCGGTGCCCTCGGCGTCGCGCCGTCGTGGACTCATGTGCTTCCTATGCGTGCTGGGAGGAGACGGAGACGACCTCGCCCGTCATGTACGAGGAGTAGTCGCTGGCCAGGAAGACGATAACGTTGGCCACCTCCCACGGCTCGGCGTAGCGCCCGAACGCCTCCCGGCGCGTCAGCTCCTCCAGCAGCTCCTCGGAGGTCACCTTGACCAGGTGCGGGTGCATGGCGAGGGACGGCGAGACCGCGTTGATCCGGACGCCGAAGTCCGCGGCCTCCAGTGCGGCACAGCGGGTGAGCGCCATGACGCCGGCCTTGGCGGCGGCGTAGTGGGACTGGCCCTTCTGCGCCCGCCAGCCGATCACCGAGGCGTTGTTGACGATGACGCCGGAGCCCTGGCCGCGCATCATGCGCAGCGCCGCGCGCGTGCAGCGCATGGTGCCGTTGAGGGTGATGTCGATGACGCGGTCCCACTGCTCGTCGGCCATGTCGACCAGGTCGGCCGTGCCGCCGAGCCCGGCGTTGTTGATCGCGACGTCGACGCGTCCGAACCGCTCGGCGGCGAATGCGTAGAGGGCCCGCACCTGCTCCTCGGACGTGACGTCGCAGGGCTGCGCGGCGACGCGGCCGGCGCCGAACTCCTTCTCCAGCTCCCGCGCGGACGCGGCCAGCCGCCGCTCGTGCGCGTCGGAGACCAGGACGCGGGCGCCCTCCTCCAGGCAGCGGCGGGCGGTGGCGCCGCCGATCCCGGCCCCGGCCGCCGCGGTGATGACGACGGCGCGGTCCTTCAGGAGGCCGTGCCCGGGGACGTAGGGGGGCGGCGTCATCCGCGTGCCTCCTTCGGGAGCCCGAGCACCCGCTCGGCGATGATGTTGCGCTGGATCTCGTTCGACCCCGCGTAGATCGTGTCGGCGCGGGAGAACAGGAAGAGCCGCTGCCAGTCGTTCAGGTCGTAGGGCTCGCCGTCCGCGACGAGGCCGGCGGCGCCGAGGACGTCCATGGCCAGTTCCCCCAGCTCGCGGTGCCAGGTGCCCCACACGAGCTTGGAGATGGACGATTCGGGGCCGGGCGCGCCGGCGGCGACGCCGGCCATGGTCCGCACGGCGTTCAGCCGCATGATCTCCAGGCCCATGTACGAGCGGGTCAGCCGGTCGCGCAGCAGCGGGTCGTCGATGGCGCCGGTGCGCCGGGCGAGGTCGGCGACGCCCTCGAACTCGCGCCGGAACCCGACCTGCTGGCCGAGGGTGGCGACGCCGCGCTCGAACCCGAGCGTGGCCATCGCGATCCTCCAGCCCTCGCCGGGCGCGCCGACGATGTTGCCGGCGTCGGTGCGGGCGCCGTCGAAGAAGACCTCGTTGAACTCGGAGGTCCCGGTGAGCTGGACGATCGGCCGGATGTCCACGCCGTCCTGCCTCATCGGGACGAGCAGGTACGACAGGCCCTTGTGGCGCGCCGACCCGGGCTCGGTGCGGCAGACGGCGAAGCACCAGTCCGCTTCGAGGGCGAGGGACGTCCACACCTTCTGGCCGTTGATCACCCAGTGGTCGCCGGCGAGCTCGGCGCGCGTCTGGACGTTCGCGAGGTCGGACCCGGCGCCGGGCTCGGAGTAGCCCTGGCACCACAGCTCTTCGACCGCCGCGATGGGCGGGAGGAAGCGGGCCTTCTGCTCGTCGGTGCCGAACGCGATGATCGTGGGGCCGAGCAGGTTCTCGCCGATGTGGTTGACCCGGGCGGGGCCGTCGGCGAGCGCGTACTCCTCGTGGAAGATGACCTGCTGCTCGACGGTGGCGCCGCGCCCGCCGTACTCCGCCGGCCAGCCGAGGCACGTCCAGCCGGCCGCGGCCATGTGGCGCTCCCAGGCCAGCCGCTCCTCGAACGCCTCGTGCTCGCGTCCGGGCCCGCCGAGCCCGCGGGCGTGCGCGAACTCGCCCTGCAGGTTCGACCGGAGCCAGTCGCGGACCTCGGCGCGGAACTCGCGGTCCCGCGGCGACTCGTTCTGGTTCACGCCACGGACTCTACCAAACAGTTGTTAGAAAGAATCACTCCCCAGCGCGGGTTCGGCCTCCCGTCCCGCCGCCGGCCGGGCGGCCGGCCCGGCCGCCCGCTCCGGGGAGGCCGGCGGCAGGTCCCGGTGGAGCAGGTCGAACAGCCGGTCCCAGCGGGCGAGCACGGCGTCCGGGTGGAACCGCAGCACCGAGGCGCGGGCCTCCGCGCCCAGGGCGCGGCGCGCCTCCGGGTCCTGGATGAGCCGTTCCAGCGCCGCGGCGAAGGCGGCCGTGTCGCCCGGCTCGACCAGGACGCCGCCGCGGTCGTCCTCGATCAGCGCGCGGACGCCGGGAGCGCAGTCGAACGCGACCGTCGGCAGCCCGTACGCCATGGCCTCCAGCACCGACATCGGGAAGCCCTCCGCCCGCGACGGCAGCGCGAACACCGACGCCTCGGCGAGCGCCTCCCCGACATCGGCGACCACGCCCCGGAACTCGACCGACTCCATCCCGGCCGCCCGGGCGCGCAGTTCCTCCTCGTCCGGGCCGCTGCCGTAGATGCGAAGCCGCCACTCTGGACGGCGCGCGGAGATCGGCTCCCACGCCTCCAGCAGCAGATCCACGCCCTTCTCGTAGGAGAGGCGCCCGACGCAGGCCACCACAGGAAGGTCCAGCACGGGGTTGACGGCCGGGGTGACGTGCAGCGGGTTCGGGATGTAGTCGACGTTGGTCATGCCGTCCCGGGCCCAGGCGTCGGCGTCCTCGGCGGTCAGGACCAGCATCCGGTCGGCGTCCGCGTAGTGCTCCTTGACCCTGCGGTACCGCGTCGACCTGCGGGTGGCCCCGTAGGACTCATGGCTCATCGCCACGACCCGCAGCCCGGCCGTGTCGGCCAGCCGGACCCACTCCATCGCCCACACCTGCGCCACGATGATCACCGAGCCCGGCCGGGCGGCGGCGAACAGCTCCGACAGCCGGGCGGCGCCCCGCCGCTGGGCCGCGGCCCGCCGCCATTCCCGGGCGCGCGCCACGGCGTTCAGGTGCTGCACGGGCTTCACCGGGCGCCACGCGATGACCGGCGGCCGCCACTCCCGGTGCAGCACCTCGACGGCGTAGGAGCCGTCGCGCCCGTGGTGGCAGGGCTCCGCGCTGCGAGTGATGCCGATGAGCGTGACGCGGTCCCCGCGCCCGGCCAGCAGCCGCGCCATGTGGTGCGCCCAGCGCTGGAGCCCGCCCATCTCGTCGGTGTTGTTGCACACGATGAACACGTCACGCGGTGCCGCCATCGCCCCTCCCCCTCCGGCCCGGCCGTGCGGCCGGGAAGTAGCGGTCCACCACCGTCCGGGCGGCGGTGCCCCGGTCGTGCTCGCCGAAGCGCGCGGCGAACGCGCGGCGCCGGGCCGCATGGGCGGCGTCCACCGCGTCCAGGCCGGCGAGCGCGGCGACGAGCTCCTCCTCCGTGCGCGTGATCGGCCCGGGCCCGTGCAGGTCCAGGTCGAAGTAGCCGGCGGTGCGGTCCCGGCCGTCCGGGAGGTGCAGGATGATCGGCCGGTCCAGCAGCGCGAAGTCGAACATGATCGAGGAGTGGTCGGTGACCAGCGCGTCCGCGAGCAGCAGCAGCGGGGTGACGTCGGGCACGGCGCCGACGTCCCGCATGACCGCGCGGGCGCCGGGCGGGACGTTGGCCCGGCACAGGTAGTGCGGCCGGACGAGCAGCACGTACTCCTCCCCCAGCTCCCGCGCGAACACGTCCGGGTCGACGGGCGGGTCGAGCAGCTTGACGGGGCGCCCCTTCGGCCCGGTGGCGAACGTCGGCGCGTACAGCACGGCGCGGCGCCCGCCGTCCAGGCCGAGGGACGCGCGCAGCGAGGCGACCTCGGCGGCCAGCTCCGGATCGCCGTCCACCCCGTTGACCAGGGGGTCGTTGCGGGGGTAGCCGGCCGGGAGCAGCTCGGAGCAGACCCCGAGGCCCGCGCACAGCGTCTCGGCGTCGTGCCGGGAGCGCACCAGGAAGCAGTCGTAGCGCTCCACCATCCGGCGCAGCCGGTCCCGCTCGGCGGCCGGCCCACTCTTGAGCCGCGGCCGGTCGAGGCCCATCAGCTTGAACGCCGACCCGTGCCAGGTCTGGATGTAGGTGGTCTCGGGACGCTTGCGCAGTCCCTCCGGGAAGCCCTGGTTGTCCACCCAGAACCGGGCCCGCGCCAGCGCCAGGAAGTACGCCCACGAGCCGCGCCGGACCAGCACGGCGTCGTCCGGGAACCCCTTCGGCGACGACGCGTACGCCCACACCGCCGTCACCGGCCGGCCCGTCCTGCGCAGCTCCCGGTAGATGTACTTCGGGTTGTCCGAGTAGTGGCGGCCGAGGTGGCTCTCGAAGACCGCCAGGCCGGGCCGGACGGGCAGCCGGCTCAGCACCCGGTTGAACACGGCGATCTTGGTCTTGCGGGCGGTCAGCCGGCGGCGCACGCTCGTCCCGATCCCCCGGGCGCGGCGCCAGGCGAGGCGTCCCGCCGGGGAGCGGGCGGCGCGCAGCGCGGCGGCCCCGGCGAGCCGCGCCCACGGGCTCGCCGTCTCCAGCGCGAAGGCCAGGTGCCCGCCGTCGGTGACGTAGGAGCGGAGCCGGTCCGCGGCGATCCGGGTCAGCCGGGGCCGGACGGGCAGGCCGACGCCCGCCAGCGACGGCGACCCGCGGCCCTCGCCGAGGCGGGTGACGATCTCCTCGCCGTCCGCCCGGACGCGGAGCCGCACGTCCCAGACGGGGTCGATGAACCCGACCGGCCGGATCCGCCGGGCCGGGTCGAGCTCGGCGCGCCACGCCAGCCGCTCCCCCTCGTGCCGGATCGCGGCGCGGGCCCGCGCCTTGCGCGCGCGGCGGCGCCGGTCGCAGAACTCCAGCGTGGCGGCCAGGTCCGCGTCCGGGGGGATCCGGCCGAGCGGGTTCAGCACGTGCCCGGCCAGGTGGAGGCGGCCGCCCCGCATCTCCAGCCGCGTCACCGTGTTCGCCGGGCGCACGTCCTTCAGCGGGCGGACGTGGAAGCCGAAGCCGGTCACGTCCAGGACCCGGCGGCCGAGGCTCCCCCGCGGCCGGTGCGCGCCCCAGAAGACCCGCCCGTCCCGCTCCACCAGCCGCGCGCGCAGTTCGGGCCGCTCGGCGGGCCGGTACTCGGCGGCGGCGAGCGCGGCCGCGTGGTCCCCCTCGCGGATCAGGTACGCGGCGATCGCGGGCATCGGGTTGGCCAGCTCGAAGACCCGCGGGTCGAGCTCGGCCAGGTACGCGGCCGCGAGATCGAGGAAGCGGTCCCGGTAGCCGGCGTCGCGGTCGCGCAGCTCCCGCAGGTAGAGCAGCAGGTCGTGGTTGACGAACTTCACGTCCTTGGCGCGCCGCAGCTCGTGCGCGCCGCGCAGCGTGAACAGCATGTCGATGCGCCGGTGGATCTCCAGCCGGTCGGCGAAGTTGGCCAGCTCGGCCCGCCGGTTGGAGATCGACGGCGCCGCCGTCCGCTGCCGGACGTGCCAGTGGTAGACGCGGTGCGGGATCAGCGCGGTCCGGCGGGCCGCCAGGTACGCCTCGGCGGTGAACAGCAGGTCCTCGTAGTGCAGCCGCTCGACGAACCGCAGCCCGTGCTCCTCCAGGAAGCCGCGCCGGTACGCCTTGTTGGTCGAGAGCGTGTCGTAGAGCAGGTCGGGGTTCTCGGCCAGGGACCCGTAGACGGCGCTGTTCCGGTAGAGCCACGGATACCAGGGGCGGATGCGCCCCTTCGCGCCCTCGGGGACGTCCAGGAAGATCCGGTCGCACAGCCCCGAGACCAGGTCGGCGCCGGTGCTCTCGGCGGCGGCGAGCAGGTTGAGGCAGGCGTGCCGGTCCAGCAGGTCGTCGCTGTCGAGGAACATCAGGTAGCGCCCGGCCGACGCCTCGATCCCGGTGTTGCGGGGACGGCCGCAGCCGCCGGAGTTGGCCGGCAGGTGCACGGCCCGGACCCGTCCCGGATGCGCGGCGGCGAGCCGGTCGGCGACCTCCCCCGTGCCGTCGGTGCTGGCGTCGTCCACGATCACGGTCTCCACGCCGCCGAGCGACTGCGCCAGCGACGAGGCGACCGCCCGGGGAAGCCGCCGGGCGTCGTTGTAGGCGATCACGACCACGCTGACATCCGGGCGCAGCCGCATGGGCATCCCTCCCGTTCCGCCGGGGACCGAGCCGGGCGCCGCGGGGCGCCGGCCGGACGCGCGTCCGCCAGGGATTCCTTTCCTGGAAAGCCTCAGTGAGGTCCAAGAGGGATCAAAGGCTGTCAACGCTTCGCATTACCCGACTTCACCGGAGACATGGGGGCAGACCGCCCGGAAAGCCCGAAGGCACCCGGCCGGGGAGCCGGGCGCCTTCGGGTGCGGGGAGGGTCAGGAGGCGTAGTCGGGGTAGCCGTAGCCCACGATCTGCGACTTGTCGCGGATCTTCTTCTCCACCTCGTTGTTGCTGTTGCCCTCGATGGTCTTGACCTTGCCGCCGCCGTTGTCCTTCACGACGAGGCCGACGTGGTCGATGTCACCGATGCCGCCCTTGGAGCCGTTCTGCCAGTCGAAGAACACGACGGCGCCCGGCTTGGGCTTGTGGCCCCAGCGGTCGGTCTTCTTGAACCAGCTGGCGTGCTGGACGGTGTAGGCGTCCCAGCCCATGTTCTTCACGCCGGTCTGGGCGCCGAGCCAGGAAACGAACATGTCGCACCACTGGGCGCCGTTGTAGGCCTTGACCGAGAAGCCGCCGTCGCGCTTGGCGGTGGCCTTGGCGTGCGGGGTCGAGACGTACCACTTGTGGAACTTGGTCTGACCGCCCTTGCCCTCGCTGATGCCGACCTGCTTCTGGGCCAGCTTGATGACCTCGGACGGCTTCACGTCGCGCGGCGGCACCTTGTAGCCGGCCTCGCGGGCCTCGGCCGCGCTCGTCTTCGCGGACGTCTGCGAGGCGGCGGCGCCCTTCGCGGCGGCGGCCTGGGCGGGCGCGTCGGCCGCGGCGCTGCCACCGGCGAGGGGGTTCAGCACGGCGAGCCCGACGGCGCCGGCGAGGACGGCCCCGACGGCGGCGCCGACGGCCTTGTCCTCGGACGAGAAGCGGTTGAGCGAAAGTCGATCGAAACGACCGGACATGCAGGGAATCTCCTTGTCTTCCATGGCGCCTACCGGGTTAGCTGACGGATTCGGGCATGGAAGCAGCCCTACGGCGCGGCTCTGGACGCGCCGATTCACCCCTGGAACGTTGGGTCCCCGGCTCCGTCCGGTCGTGGCGACCGGGACGGACTCGGCCTCGCACCGCGGACGCGGTGCTGACTATTCGGATTTGCCTCAGCGACTGGTCTCGGTGAGGGGGGCGCGCATCGTCTGGCGCGCATCGCGTGCGGGTGCCGCTCCGCGATCATCGGCCGCACTGGGCGCGGCCGGCGGCAACGCATGGGGCGCGCTGCGGGATTCGGATAGAAGGTAGCAACCTTCTCAAGAAAAGCAAACCAGGCACAAACCTCGGTTATGCCCGCTCAATGCCCTTCCAAGGATTCACCAACAGCGTCCGGCCCCGGGGTGTTCCCGATCTTTCCCCGACCGGCCCTCAGCCCTTTGCCCATGGGACTTACCGGCCGATGAGCAAAGGGTAAAGAACGCTCACCGGGCGAGGGCCGGCGCCCGGCGGACCGCCGCGCGCCGGCCCTCGCCGCCGGTCACTATGAGTCGTACCTCACACGGGCGCCCCTCGCGGGCGGGCGCGTGGGGTCGGTCACTCGACGAGCAGGGCGAACAGGGTGGTGTCGTCCGCCGCCCGGTCGAACTCCATCCGCGCCAGCACCTCGTCCAGGGCCAGGTCCGGGCGCAGCGAGGAGTCCTGCAGGATCTCGGTGAGGCGGCCGATGCGCTCGTCCAGGTCCGCGTCCCTGCGCTCCACCAGGCCGTCGGTGTAGAGGAACAGCAGGTCCCCCGGGTGCAGGCGGGTGGTGATCGTCGTGTACTGCCAGGGCATCGCGCCGAGCATCGGGTCGCGGACCACCTCCAGCGGCGCCGCCCGGCCCTCCCGCACCAGGATCGGCGGCGGATGGCCCGCGCACGTCCACGCCAGCACCCGGCGGGACGGGTCGAAGTGCGCGACGATCGCCGTGCCCGTGGCGGGCGGGTCCATGGTGCCGACCAGCTCGTTCAGCCAGTCCACCAGCCGTCCCGCCGGCTCGCCCGTGCAGGCGAGGCCGAGCAGCCCGTTCCGGGTCCGCGCCATCGCCGCCGCCGCCGGGAGCCCGTGCCCGGCCGCGTCCCCGATGGCGAACAGCCCCCGGCCGTCCGGCAGCGCCCGGGTCGCGAACCAGTCCCCGCCGATGCGGGCGGTGCTCTCCGCCGCCAGGCTCCGGACCGCCATGCCGAGGCCCGGCAGCTGCTCCACCTCGTCCTCGTCCGGCAGGATCGCGCGGCGCAGCGTCACCGCCACCTTCCGCTCCTGCGCCGTCCGCGCCTGCTGCTTCAGCATCTGCCGGCGGGTCTCGGCGAGCGCCCGCTCCACGCCGCGCCGCCGGGTGATGTCCTGCGAGACGACATTGATCGAGATCGGCAGCCCGGAGTCGCCCAGCACCGGCTCGGCGAACAGCCACAGATGCCGCGGCGTCCCGTCCGGCCCGATCACCCGGTGCTCGGCCTCCACCGGCTCGCGGCGGGAGAACATCGTCTGGACGGCCTCCTCCACCAGCGGGAGGTCGTCGTCCGCCACGGCCTTCGGCAGGTCGTGCGGCATCGGCGGCACGTCGTCGGGGCCGAGGCCGTAGTTGGCGCGCATCTGCGGCGTCCAGTCCGCCTCGCCGGTGGCCAGGTCCCACTCGCCGAACCCGATCAGCGCCAGCCGCTCCACCCGCTCCAGCCGCCGCGCCACCCGGTCCTCGGCGAAGTGGTACCGCCACGTGACGCACACCCCGGTCGGCACCCGGACGCATCGCACGCTCATCCGGGACGACCTGGACAGGCCCCCCTGGGCGGTGGAGTACATGAACGAGGGGCGCTCCATCGGCGTCCCGGTCTCCAGCACCCTGGTGTACTCGTCGAAGAGCCCGCTGAGCGCGGCGCCCGGATCCGTGCGCAGCAGCCGCCGGCCGGTCAGCTCCTCCCGGCCCCGCCCGAACATGTCCCGCGTGGCGTCGTTGAGATCGGCGTAGAGGAAGTCGGCCACGGCCCCGTCGGGCCCCCTGACCGGCACCAGGTGGGCGCAGGAGTCGAGCGTCCCGTCCAGGAGCGCCCGCGCCACCGGATCGTCGCCCGCCTCGGCGAGGATCTCGGCGTCCCCGGAGGTGTCCTCGGCCGCCACCCGGCGCAGGACGTCCTCGGCGTCCGACAGGACGGCCTGGCGCTCGGCCGTGCCGCCCTCGGCCCGCGGCGCCCTCCGGTCCGCGACCACGGCCCCCACCGGCCCGCCGCCCCCGTCCTTGACCAGCACGGCCGCCGCCTCGGCGAGGTCGATGTCCAGATCGCGCGCGAGCCAGATCAGATGCTGCAGGGCCTCCCCCGGCGGGACGCCGAGCCGCCGGGCCAGCACGACCCGCGCCTCGGACAGCACCGCGCGGTCGTGCGCGGCGCCCCGCAGGTCCTCAAGGTCCGCAACGTGCACCCCGGGCTGGGTGCCCTCCGGTTCCGCCAACCCTGTGTCCCCCGTTCGGCGTCACTGCCCCTGGGAGAAAAAAGCTACATACGCCAGCGAAGGACTATTCGCCCATAGCCTGGTAAACAGTCCATATCTTTGCCCCGGTTTTCCGTTCCCGCCCGGACTCCACCGCTTCCGATGACCCACTCCGGACGGAACCCTTCCCGACCCTGTGACGCCCGTCACGCCGCCCGATAGACGTCCCTGGTCAGCGCCGTGATCCGCTTGGCCGCGGCCCGGAACGACGACCCCGCCGGCTGCAGCGTCAGCACCACGACGATCTTGTTCCCCACCACTCCCGTCGTGTGCAGCACTGGCCGCCCGAGCCCCAGATCGGGCCGCCACGCCGCGGGCCGCACCCCGCTCCCGCACGGCTCCGCCGGCACGTCCCCGAACCCCGACCACCCCTGCTTCACGGCCCACGGCCGCTTGATCGCCCGCGGGATCCCGAACGTCTGGTCGAACCCGTCCTTCCCGCACGGCGTCGACCGCCGCAACTGCGCGAGCACGAACTCCCGGTGCGCGCCCGGCGCCTTCTCCAGCAGGTACCGGTAGGTCTTCACCACGTCCCGCGCGCTCAGCGCCGTATACCCCCAGAACCCGGGCTTCTCCCTGGGCGGCGGCGCCGTCTCCTCCAGCCCGATCCGCCGCACCATCCGCTCGATGATCTTCCCCTGCCCGCCCCGCCGCCAGAACTCCGTCGCCGCCCGGTCGTCGCTCTCCCGGAGCATCGGCACCAGCAGCTCCCGGTCCGCCGCCGACACCCGATGCCGCTCCAGGTAGTCCAGCGCGATGAGGATCTTCACCACCGAGGCCGACCGGAACGTCCGCCGCGCCTCCCGCTCCAGCACCACCCGCCGCGCCTTGCGGTCGAACACCACATAGGAGGCCCGGACCCCCGCGGGCACCCGCACAACGGGCCGAGCCGACTCGGTCGCCTTCGGCGCCTCCGGCGTCTCCGACCCTTTCGCCGCCTCCGGCTCGCTCACCGGCCGCGCCCCTCCCCCGCACCCGGACACCACCCCGGCGCACACGACCCCGGCGAGCAAGCCCCGCAAAGACACCATCCGCCTTGCCTACCAGAGATCACCGCGCCCGTAACCCGGTACGCACGACCCCGCGGACTGCGCTACAGTAATCAGGCCCGCTCCGACGGGCACCGGGACGTGGCGCAGTTTGGCAGCGCACTTGACTGGGGGTCAAGGGGTCGTGGGTTCAAATCCCGCCGTCCCGACA
>NZ_JBIQHY010000148.1:0-16531 GCF_044508335.1 Actinomadura sp. | reverse complement strand
CGCCGAAGGGCGGGTTGGTGAGGATCACGTCCACGCGGCTGCTCGGCCCGGACTCGTTGAGCATGTGCCTTAGGGCATTCGTGTGCAGGATGTTCGGCTCGGTGATGCCGTGCAGGATCAGGTTCATCATGCACAGCAGGTAGGGGAGGGGCTTCTTCTCGATGCCGCGCAGGTCGCGCCAGAGTTTCTCCTGCTGGAGGATTCCGAGCTTCGGGCCACTGGTCAGCTCGGTGTACGCCTCGACGAGGAAGCCGCCGGTGCCGCAGGCGGGGTCCAGGATCGTCTCGCCCAGTTCCAGGAAGGTCTGCTCGACCATGAACCTGATGACGGGACGCGGGGTGTAGAACTCGCCGGAGTCGCCGGCTGCGTCCCGCACCTCCTTCAGCAACGACTCGTACAGGTACGCCATCGTGTGGATGTCGTCGCTGGAGGTGAAGTCGATCTTCTTGATCTGGTTGAGCAGGTCGCGGAGCAGGTAGCCGGACGCCATGCGGTTCTGAACGCCCTCGAACACCTGGCCCAGGACGTTGCGCGGGTCGCCGGGCCGGTCGCTCTTGAGACCGCTCAAGTAGGGGAGCAGGTCGTCATTGACGAACTTGAGGAGATCGTCTCCGGTGAAGCTCTCGTCATTGGCCCATGTGCTCCACTGAAACTTGGGCTCGATGGCAGGGCGGAAATCGTCGTCCCAGGCTTCGCGCTGCTTCTCCAGGGCGTCGAAGGCGCGCAGGAAGAGCAGCCAGGACAGCAGGGGAAGCCGGTCCAGGTCGCCGTTCAGGCCTGCGTCCTTGCGCATGATGTCGCGGGCCGACTTGATGACGGAACCGAGCCGCGCGCGGGAACTGGTGTCCTCGGTCTTCTTCTTGGCTGGGGGCATGGCGGGTCAGACTTCCGTTTCCGTGGTGAGGGCTTGCGCCCAGAACTTGCGGACCAGATCGAGCGCTACGGCGAGGTCCGGATCGCCGAGCGTCCGGTCTTCGGCGAGTTTCGGGTACTCGTTCGCCCAGGCGGGCGGCGGGTCGGGGATCGCCGGCGGAACCGGGTGGGTCGCGCGGGCGGTGAACACATGGTTCACGACGTCGAGCAGGGACGCGTCCGGTGGGAGACCGTCCTCGATCAGCAGGACCATGTCCACG
Source organism: Actinomadura sp. (assembly GCF_044508335.1). Classification (NCBI taxonomy): domain Bacteria; kingdom Bacillati; phylum Actinomycetota; class Actinomycetes; order Streptosporangiales; family Thermomonosporaceae; genus Actinomadura; species Actinomadura sp. The sequence goes on along the minus strand of NZ_JBIQHY010000148.1, from coordinate 15,398 downwards.
AGGTCCTTCACCCGCGTGTTCGGACGGTCGCCGTAATCGCGGGTGAGGGCATGCAGCTTCTCCGCGAAGTGCTGGCGGCGGTCCACCGACTCGATGGTGCGCGGGGGCACATCGGCGAACGCGAGGAAGCCGGGCAGCGTGACGCGCTCGGTCGCCGCGAGCTCCTCGCCGCGCAGCACGACGTCCAGCCTGACGGAGGCGAACGTCTTGCCGGCGAGCGTGCAGTTGATGGAGAAGCGCCACCCGGGACGCCCCGCCGCATCCGGCTCCAGAGCCGTGGGCGGCCCGACGGAGAACACGAAGCGGTCGCCGTCGACGTCCACGGCGAGTGTCTCGATCAGCTCCTCGCGGAGGTCGTCACCATCGCACGGCCCGTCCGGCAGCGCCAGGTCGATGTCCTTCGTGGCACGTGCGCGCGCGCCCAAGCGGAATTCGAGGGAGGCGCCCCCTTTGAGCACCCACCCCCGTTCCGCGGCGGACAGCCGGGCGGCGATCCGGTCGAACACCACGACGCGCCGCAGGCGGCTGAGGTCCGTGCCGGACTCGTCCGCACGCTGCTTGAGCCGGGCCTCGAGGGCGCGCCGCAGATCTATCGCGGCGGCGTAGCGGCTCATGACCTCTCCGCCTGAAGGGCTCGCTGCACGGCAAGCTCCGCGCGCGCGCCCAGGTGTTGCGAGGCCCGCAGGAGCTGGCCTTTGGTGGCGGCTCCCCGGTCGAGAAGTTCGGCCACGGCCGAGTCGATCGCGTCCTGGTCGAGCCCGTCGGCCGCGGACTCGGCGATGGCGCGGACGGGTGCGGTCACCCGGAAACCCTCATGCTCTTCGATCTCCTCGGGGGAGAGGCCGGCGTGGTGGACGACCACCGCGGGATCGCGCTGCCGGAAGCCCGGCGGGACGGTCAGGTGAATCTCGGCGGGGTTGGCGATGCCGAGGTCGTGGACGCCGAGTGCGGTGCTGTGCGACACCACCGCCAGGTCGCGGCTCCAGAGCGTCCAGCGGACGAGGTGATCGTGCTCGCCGGCCGGCAGGTCGGCGAACTCGCGGAAGCGGTAGACGCCCCGGTCGACGCGCATCCAGTTGCCGCGCTGCACGTGGAAGTACTGCGACTGGTAGGAGTAGCCGTCCTCGAGCGCCTGGGCGGCGGTGAAGTACCCGCGCTGGCGTGCCGCCCGGCGCCACAGCCGGGCGCGAGGCTCGTCGTCCCGCTGCCGCATGCGGGCAACTCTAGCGTTGTTGCACCTTCAAGTCACTTTTAGTTTGGTGCAGTGTGCCTGCTTCAAACTAAAAGAGAGTTTGAGTCTCATGAGGCTTCGTAGACCAGCGTGTTCAGCTCGTCCAGCGCCGTGCGCAGCCGATCACCGCCGCCGAAGCGCTCGCCGATCTCCAGGACGTTGCCGAACTCGGTGCTGTAGGCGTCCGAACGCAGCGCTCGCATCTCCAGCTCCTCGGCCCCGCGTGCTGCGTACTGGTCCAGAACCTTATCGAGCACCTCCCGGGCCTGGGGGGCGAACGAGTCGAGGAAGTCGCGGTGCCGGACCGCCACCCGGCGCGCTCGCTCCGACCGCGACAGGAGGGGGATCTCCCACGCCAGGTACAGCAGCAGGTCGATCGTGTCTGCGTCCGGCCGCCCCGCCCACTCCGCGAGGTCCTCTGGGACGATGTGGCTCTCGGCCAGCAACTTGCGGAGCTCCTGCCTGCTCTTTGCGTGCGCCCAGCGCCCCAGGAGCTGGTGCGGCTCCAGGTTCAGCTTGATGACCTGGCCCCGGACGAACTGCTCGTACTCGATCAGCCGCAGGCCGCCGCCGGCACTGGTGTCCGACACGTAGAAGGCGCTGCCCCACTGGGTGACCTGGACGCCATCGACATAGAACCTGTTCGGACTGGCAAGGATGTCCTCCACCTCGTCCGGGTCGGTGACGAACGGCGGCAGGGTCCCGCCGTCCTGCTGCTCGTACTCGTCTTCGGGCTCGCCGACCATCTCGTCATCGCTCGGAACGTCCTCGTTGACCGAATCGGTGATGTTGCCGTCGGTGTCGGTCTCGTCCCGTACCACGCGCATCGGCGGGCCGTCGAAGCCGGGATCGTTGAACAGGCGGGTCGCCTCGACGAAGTCGATGATGTCGAAGGAGAACTTGCCGGCTTCGGGGAACAGCCGGGTGCCGCGCCCGATGATCTGCTTGAACTCCGGCATCGACCTGATCACGCGGAAGAGCACGATGTTGCGGAGCGTCGGGATGTCAACGCCCGTCGACAGCAACCGGGACGTGACCGCGATGACGGGGACGTCGGTGTCCTCCCGGCGGAACTCGTCCAGACGCTCCCTGCCCGCGTCCCCGTCAGCCGCGGTGATCCGGCACACGTAGCTGTCACCGTACCGGCGCACCAGGTCGGCATTGGCGTTGTGCAGGGCCTTCGTCATGCGGAACGCGTGGTCGCTGTTCGCGCAGAACACGATCGTCTTGCCCATCCGGTCGGTGCGGTGCAGGAAGTCGGTCAGGTAGCGGGCGGCCTCCTCGGTCCGGTCGAGGATCGCGAGGACCCGCTCGTACTCCTTGGGGCCGTAGAGTTTGTCCGGTATCTCCCGCCCGAGGAGGTCCTTCTGGCCGGGGGTGGGACGCCAGCCGGTCATGTCGACGTTGAGCCGGACCTTCCGGACCCGGTAGGGGGCCAGGAACCCGTCCTCGATGCCGCGCGCCAGCGAATACTCGTACAGCGGCTCACCGAAGTAGCCGTAGGTGTCGGCGTCCCTGCTGCTGACCGGCGTCGCGGTCAGGCCGATCTGCACGGCGGGGGAGTAGTAGTCGAGGATCGCCCGCCACTTCGAATCGTCGCCCGCGCTGCCCCGGTGGCATTCGTCGACGATGACGAGATCGAAGTAGTCGCGATCGAACTGGCGGTAGAGGCTCGCCTCGTCGCCGCTGCTGTCGAGTGACTGGTAGAGCGCGAGATAGATGTACCGGCCCGTCTTGGCGTCGCCGCCGCCGAGCTTGTGCACGGCTTCGCCGAACATCGGCACGAAGTAGTCGTCCTTGGGCTGGTCGATAAGGATGCTGCGGTCGGCGAGGTAGAGGACTCTGGGCCTGCGGTTCTCCGGCCAGCCGGCGTTCCAGAGCTTGGCGACGATCTGCGAGGCGACAAGGGTCTTGCCCGTACCGGTGGCCAGCACCAGCAGCATCCGCTTCCGGCCGGAGGCGATGGCCTGGACCGTCCGGTTGATCGCGACGTTCTGGTAGTAGCGCGGTTCCTTGGGCGTGCCGTCCCAGTTGCGGAGCTTCGGATTGAGCGGCGCCGAGGCCAGCTCGGCCCGACGCTCGTCGGTGAGTTCCCGTTCCCGCCGGTACCGGGACCACAGCTCTTGCGGCGAGGGAAACTCCGGGATTTCCGCCAGGCGACCGGTCCGGGCGTCGAGTTCCAGAATGCGATGCCCGTTCGTCGTGTAGGCGAAAGGCACGTCCAGCAGACGGCCATACCGTTTGACCTGCTCGAAGCCGTCCGCCGGATCTCTGCGTGACCGCTTCGCCTCGATGACGGCGATCGGCAGCCCGTCGGAGTACGACAGCACATAGTCGGCCTTCAGTGGCCGTTCTTGCAGATGGCGGCGGGCGGTCGCGCGGATGCGGCCCCGGTTGATCGGATACTGGGCGCGGATCTGGTCTTGCTGCCAGCCGGCCTGTTCCAGGGCGGGGAGCACGAAGCGGCGGCAGGTCTCGTCCTCAAGGGGGTCCTGGAATCTGGACGTCACCGCACCATTGTTACTTGAGGCGGCCGACATTCTCGGGCCGATCGGTCTTTCGCCCGCAGCGCTGGCCCTTCCCGGCCGTTGGCTACTTGACGATGACGGCGTCGTTGGGGGCGTCCTTGTCTTCGGTCCAGCCGTCGTGGCCGGCGTCGGAGCGCCAGTGCTTGCCGGCGTAGCGGACCTCGGTGAGGCCGTAAGGCTGGGCGTGTGTGACGGCCCAAGCGGCTACCGCCCAGCCTTCGCGGGTGCTGGACGCCTTCACCGAGTTCCAGGAGGCGGGGTCGGACTTGGCGCCCTTGGTCAGCGGGCTCGGGCCGCCGACCTGGAGGCGGCTGCCGAAGGCGCGGCGCATCTCGCGGATCGCCTCCGGGCGGCGGGACGCGGTGCGCTTGTCGGGCGGGAACCAGCAGCGGGCCGCGGCCGGCTCGCGGCCGGTGAACGCCGCGGCGAGCAGCTTGCCGTCCGGTTCGTGCTGGGCGTAGGCGGTGCCGTCCGCGCTGCGCTGCACCTTCTGCGCCGCGTCGTGCAGGTCGCGGTCCAGGTAGTCGTTCACCTTGACCAGGGCGTCGAAGAACTTGCTGGTCGACAGGACGGGGTCGCGGAGCTTGTCCGGGGCGCCCCAGCCCTGGGAGGGGCGCTGCTGGAACATGCCCACCGAGTCGCGGTCGCCGCCCGGCAGGTTGCGGATGTGGGACTCCTGGATCGCGGTCGCGTAGGCGATCACCGCGGCGCGCTCGGGCAGCCGCTTGCGGAACGCGACCGCGGCGATGGTCGCGGCGTTCGCGCCCTGCTCCAGATCGAGCGGCATCGTGCCCTGGGCCGTGCGCGCCTCGCAGCCCGACCCGTGCAGATACGGGCGGGCCCGGTCGAACAGCGCGAACCCCCCGACTGCCAGCAGCATCACGACGACGGCCAGGCCCACCGCCCAGCGCAGGCCGCGGCGGCGCCCGCCGCCGTCCGCCCCTTCGTCGGGGCGCGTCCTCAACCTCGCCCAAACAGCCACGCGAAGAAGGTACCGGGAGTTGGGGCCCACTAAGCTCATGAGGCATGACCGAAACGTTCACCAGCCCGATCTCCGGCGTGATCGACGAGCTGTGGGAGCGGCGCGCCGACCTCAGCCCGGACGACGCCGACGCCCGCGCCGCCATCGTGGCCGCCGTCGACCAGATCGACACGGGCGAGGCCCGCGTCGCCCGCATCGACCCCGCGACCGACGACGTCGTCGTCGACGAGCGGGCCAAGCGGGCGATCCTGCTGAGCTTCAAGGTCCTCGGCATGGCGCGCGCGCAGGTGGGCGACTTCCGGTACCACGACCGCATCCCGCTGAAGAGCCGGCTGGACGGCGTCCGTGTGGTGCCCGGCGCCATCGCCCGCTGGGGCGCCTACCTCGCGCCCGGCGTGGTGCTGATGCCGTCGTTCACCAACATCGGCGCCTATGTGGATTCCGGCACGATGGTCGACACGTGGGCGACCGTGGGGTCGTGCGCGCAGATCGGCAAGAACGTCCACCTGTCGGGCGGGGTGGGGATCGGCGGCGTGCTGGAGCCGCCGAACGCCAAGCCCGTCGTCATCGAGGACGAGGCCATGATCGGCAGCCGCTCGATGATCGTCGAGGGCGCGCGGGTCGGGAAGGGCGCCGTCGTCGGCTCCGGCACGAACCTGTCGGCGTCCATGCCGGTCATCGACGTCGAGACCGGCGAGGAGATCAGCCGCGGCCGCATCCCCGACTGGTGCGTCGCCGTCGGCGGCACCCGCTACAAGGAGTTCAAGGGCGGGACGTTCGGGCTGCCGGCCGTGCTGATCCTGAAGCGGCTGGAGGAGGGGCAGCGGCATGACAAGGCGTCCCTCAACGACATCCTGAGGGACCACGGCATCAACACCTGACGCGCGCTCAGCCGAGAGGCGTTTCGGTGATCTTGAGGGGCCGCCCGGTGAGGACGGCGGCGGAGGCGGCGTAGCCGGGGCCGGGGGTCAGGTCGGCGAGGCGGACGGGGGAGACGGCCGCGTCGTCGTTCCAGGCGATGACCTCCGGCGGGTCGTCGGGCGCCGACACGTGGATGGCCGTCATGGGGGCGGCCAGGCCGTGGCCGGTGGCCTTCAGCAGGGCCTCCTTGCGCGACCAGTAGGCGTGGAAGCCGCGCCTGCGGTCGGCCATGGCGGCGAGGGCCGCGCGTTCGGCGGCGTTCAGGACCATCTCGGCGAGGCGGTCGATGTCGCGGTCGCTCTCCCGCTCCACGTCCACGCCGACCTCGGCGCCCTCCGCCAGGACGAGGACGACGCGGTCGCCGGAGTGGGAGAGCGAGAAGTCGAGGCCGCTGCCGGGGAGCCGGGGCTTGCCGTGCGCGGCGCCGCAGTGCGGGCAGTCGGTGGTGAACCGGATGCCCTCCGGTGGCCGCCCGGTCGCCTCGGCGAGGGCCGTGCGGGCGAGGAAGCGGCCGGTGACGAAGCGGGCCTTGTCCTCGGCGCGCATGAACCGGTCGTAGCGGTCGCGCTCCCCGTCGTCCAGCAGGGCGCGCATCGGCGGCTCGTCCATGGGAACCGCCCAGCGGACGGCGCACTCCAGCATCTCCACGAACGTGATGATAGGACTTTGGCATGGGGCTTGATCTGTTCTCGGACGTCGTGGAGCTGACGGCGGCGATCGTCGACGTCGAGTCGGTCAGCGGGGCGGAGAAGCCCCTCGCCGACGCCGTCGAGGAGGCGCTGCGGGCGCTCCCGCACCTGGCGGTGGAGCGCGTCGGGAACAACGTCGTCGCCCGTACCGGGTTGGGACGGGACGAGCGGGTCGTGCTGGCCGGGCACCTCGACACCGTCCCGCTGAACGGCAACCTTCCGTCGCGGATGGAGGGCGGCCGGCTCTACGGGTGCGGCACCACCGACATGAAGAGCGGTGTCGCGGTCGCGCTGCGGCTCGCCGCGACCGTGCCCGAGCCGGACCGCGACGTCACGTACGTCTTCTACGAGTGCGAGGAGATCGAGGCCGAGCACAACGGGCTGCGGAAGCTGGCCGCGGCGCGGCCCGAGCTGATCGCCGGCGACTTCGCCGTGCTGATGGAGCCGACGGGCGCGCAGATCGAGGGCGGCTGCCAGGGGACGATGCGGGTCGAGGTCGCGGTGAAGGGGGAGCGGGCGCACAGCGCGCGCGCCTGGATGGGGTCCAACGCGATCCACTCCGCCGGGAGGGTCCTCGACGTGCTGCGCGCGTACGAGCCGGCGCGGCCGGTCGTGGACGGCCTCGAATACCACGAGGGCCTGAACGCGGTGTTCATCTCCGGCGGCGTCGCCGGGAACGTCATCCCCGACGAATGCATCGTCACCGTGAACTACCGGTTCGCGCCCGACAAGTCCGTCGCCGACGCGGAGGCGTACCTCCGGGAGCTCTTCGCCGGCTTCGAGGTGACGGTCACCGACGCCGCGTCCGCCGCCCGGCCCGGCCTGACGCACCCGGCCGCCGCCGCGTTCGTCGCCGCCAGCGGGGCCGAGGTCCGCGCCAAACTGGGCTGGACGGACGTCGCGCGCTTCGCCGAGCTGGGCGTCCCGGCCGTCAACTACGGGCCGGGCGAACCGACCCTCGCTCACACGCGGGACGAGTACGTCGAGACGGCGCTCATCACCGAGTGCGAGCAACGTATGCGCATGTGGCTGGCCGGTCCCGTTACCGTGGCCCCATGACATTGCATCCTGATTCCCCGTCGCGCCGGCAGGGCCCGGCCACGCTGCGGGGACGGGCCGTCCCCCCGACCACCACCGACCAGCGGCTGCTGGACAGCCGCGGCCCGGTCGACTGGGTCCACGCCGACCCGTGGCGCGTGCTGCGGATCCAGGCGGAGTTCGTGGAGGGCTTCGGCCTGCTCGCCGAGCTGCCGAAGGCGGTCAGCGTGTTCGGCAGCGCCCGCACCAAGCCCGACTCCCCCGAGTACAAGCTCGCCGTCGACATCGGCGCCCGGTTGCACGAGGCCGGGTACGCCGTCGTCACCGGCGGCGGCCCGGGCATCATGGAGGCCGCCAACCGGGGCTGCGACGAGAGCGGCGGCCTGTCCGTCGGCCTCGGCATCGAGCTGCCGTTCGAGCAGAAGCTCAACGACCATGTCGACATCGGCATCGAGTTCCGCTACTTCTTCGTCCGCAAGACGATGTTCGTGAAGTACTCGCAGGCCTTCGTGGTGCTGCCGGGCGGCTTCGGCACCCTGGACGAGCTGTTCGAGGCGATCACTCTCGTCCAGACCAGGAAGATCACCCGCTTCCCGATCGTGCTGGTCGGCACGGAGTTCTGGGGCGGCCTGCTCGACTGGATCAAGACGGCCATGCTGCCGAGCGGCAAGATCTCCCCGCAGGACATCGACCTCGTCCGCCTCACCGACGACCCGGAGGAGGTCGTCCGGATCATCGTCGAGAGCCACACCCGCGCCGAGCAGGAGATCGTCGAGGCCCGGGCCCAGGCCGAGACCAGGGAGGCGGCCGCCGACTGACCCGCGGTGCGCACCGGTCTCGCTCAGCGGGGGAATCGAAGCGGCCGGACGGGGAACAGCGGTTCCGTGGGCCCGGCCGGTCGCCGCCCTCGCCGGCGGGCGGGTCCCGGACGGGGCCGGGGAACCTGCTGGAGCGCGACGCGACCGCCGGGTGGGGCCCGCTCGGCCGCGAAGGGGGACGACCCGCATGAGCGAGCACGCTTCCGAGGACGCCATCGATCTGCTGGTCCGGCAGCACGCCGAGATCCGGCGCCTGTTCGACGAGGTCGAGGCCGCGGCGGGCGACGAGCGGAAGGCCGCGTTCGACCGGCTGCGCCGCCTCCTCGCCGTGCACGAGACCGCGGAGGAGGAGATCGTCCACCCGTACGCCCGCCGCCACCTCGACGACGGCGACACGGTGGTGGACGCCCGCCTCAGCGAGGAGAACCAGGCCAAGCAGATCCTCTCGGACACCGAGTACCTCGGCACGGACGACACCGAGTTCCTCCGCTGGCTCGGCGACCTGCGCATCGCCGTCCTGGACCACGCCCGGCACGAGGAGGAAGAGGAGTTCCCGCGCATCCGGGAGCTGGCCGGCGAGCAGGAGCGCCGCCGCATGGCCGGCGCGGTCAGGGCGGCCGAGGCCGTGGCCCCCACCCACCCGCACGTCGGTTTCGAGACCGCGCCCGCCAACATGATGGCGGGCCCGTTCGCCGCCGTGGCGGACCGCGCCCGCGACGCCATCCGCAAGGCCGCCGGCCACGGGGACTGAGGGCCGTGTGAGCGGGCCCTGGGCGGGTAGGGCCGCGCTGAATGGTTGGGAAAGGGGGACCGATCATGACTGAGCGGATGCCCGGCGGAAGCGCCGACGAGGGCGTGCGGGAGCCGGAGGAGCAGGCGGCTGGCGGGCCGCGCGCCGCGGCGGAAGAGCTGCGTCCGGAGGAGTTCCATCCGGATTCGCCCGAGGGGCGCGGTGGCCGGATGGAGGATCTCAGCCCCGACGACTTCGAATAGCGGGAGCGGGTGCCGCACCGGCGTGCGCATCGCGCCGCGGGACGGTGACGCCTCGCTGCTCGCGCTCACGCCGGTGGCCGGTCCGGCTGCGACCGATGAAGTGGTCGAATCCGGGGGCGTCCGCCTCTTTCTGGAGTTCTCCACCGCGGCGGTCCTGCGCGACAAAGTGCTGGACGCGCGGATGGACGACCGGGGTTCGGCCGGTTTTCTCGTCAACGCGCCGGCGTGCGAGAAGCACCGGGGGTGAAAGAGGCGGCCGCCGTTTCGTCAGCGCGTCGGATTCACATGCCGCGGCGCGGCGGGACCGGGCGGCCACGCCGGCGGTCTATCGACCGATCTGGTGTGCGATGGAGGCTGCGGTCTGACCGTTATCGTGTGAATGTCCAGATTCGGACTAATTGCGGACGCCACCGCGGCCGGAAGTATGATAGTCGCCGCCGGCGCGGCCGCCGCGGCGGCGGACAGGCCGACCGCGCTCTTGGCCATGTCGCCGTGGAACAGCGCGCACAGGCTCAGCAGCGGAATGGCGGACAGCTCCAGGAGCCGGGTGGTCGAGCGGCCCCTTTTGGCGCTCTCCCGGAGCATTCGCGCCGCTCGCGACACCTGCCCGCGGCGCAGGTCCCGGTTGAGGACGATGATCGTGCGGCCGCTGTGCTCGCGCAGGTAGCCGAGCAGCCGGCTCGGCATCCTGGCCCGCGCGAACGGGCCGATCCGGCCGCGCGGCGCGGCCGCCGTCTGCAGATGCCGCCATACTTCGCCGGCCTCGTCGTCGTCCTCCTCCTCGTCGTCCTTTTCGTCGTGGGTTCCGCTGATGAGAATGAGCGTCGGTTTCTCGGGCATGAGCGGTACCGTGAGACACTGCCAGCCCTGCGCCGACCGGAACGCCTGTTCCAGGTCGAGGGGAGGGTTCCACTGCCGTGCCACCGCCAGCTGGGTGCGCAGTTTCGCGTTCTCGCGGGTCAGACGTTCGATGGTCTCTTTGAGGCGCTGTTCATCAGGAAAATCCATGACGTCTCCCGATCGCGTCATCCGCGTTCGTCCGCGCCCCCGGCAGTACGACCGCTCAGACAGAAACTGGGTTGCAGATTCGCCTGCTACCCAGTAGCCGACGCTATATGTTGTCGGCCTTCTGTCGAGAGTCCGGCTGCTCAAGAGACTTCGGCGCCGGACGCATGCGCTTAAGCAAGACGCCGGTCACGGCCGCCCATTTGTCCTCGTCATCGGCGAGGGATTCCGGAGCGTCCCAGATGAAGCGCAGGAACGGGTCGCCCACCACCTCTTCCGGATAGTTGCCGTCCTCGGCGGCCGGCGCGGGTGCGGCGGGGGCCGGGGCGGGGGCGTCCACGCAGACGGGGTCGCCGCCCTCGAGGATCGCGCGGAAGCTGCCGCGCCGCCAGCCGAGCCGGTCCTCCAAGGGGATGATGACGCGGTCGGTGTAGTCCCTCCCGCGGCCGGTTTCGATCTTGTTCACCACGGACAGCGAGGGACCGCCCTCCGCGGCGAGGCTCGCCTGGGAGCCGAAGCCCAGCTCGATCCGGCGCTGCCGGACGATCTGGCCCAGCCTGCGCCAGGCCTCCGGCGGATGGCCGGAGTCGTTCCTGTCGTCGAGGTCGTCCAACGTGATCAGGCTCCTTCTGTGTCGCGGGGTGACGGCCTGACACAGCGTGTAAGTCTAGCGGAGCAAAACGGACTTTGACGAGTCGTAACGCGTTTTCGATGCCTGGCATCGGAGGGCTGCACAACGGAGTGCATCGAACAACACATGACATGGTTAAAACGCGCTTTCAAGCTGCACGACGCACTGAGATGCGTTACGCTTCCGGTCATGTCAAGCTCTCCAGGCAGCGAGATCCCCGTCGAACGGCTTCTGTACACACCGCAGGAGGCCGCTGAGATCACGTCGTTCACCCGTGACTGGCTCGTCCGGGCAGCGAGCCGGGGAGAGATACCGCATCGCCGCTACGGCAAGCGCCTGTTCCGGTTCGCCCACGAGGACCTCGAGGCGATCAAGGACATGGGCGCCTGCCCGGTCGAGCCGGCCGATCGCTGGGATCGGTCGAACTGATCTCCCACGGGTGCCGACACCCGTACGCCGCCCCGCGAGAAGGAAAGTCACATGAGCACCGCACCACCCTCTTCCCATGCCTCGCCCGTCGCCGCCCTCCCCGGAGGCGTCCGATGAGCTGGCTCAGTCAGGGCACCATCAACGACCTGTCCGCGTCCGTCGCCGAGCACGAGGTCGCCATCGAACGGGCCCACGAGGAACTCGAGAACCACCGCAAGGCCGCGTTCGAGATCATGGAGGTCCTGCACCGGCACCAGGGGCTGGCCGCCGAGGCGAAGTTCCTGCTGACGATCGCGCACGGCGCCGCCCCCATCCCGTCCCCGGGCGAGATCCGCGAGGTCGCCGACGACGGCCTCGGCCTGGCGATCGGCAGCATCCGGATGGCGCTGCCGCCGGACGCGTCCGCCGCCCAGTTCGGCCAGCTCGCCGAGTCGATGCGCGCGCTGTACGCGGCCGCGCACGTCGTCGCCCTGCACGCGGACGAGCGGGCGCGCACCGGCGCTCCGCCGCCGCCGTTCGCGCCGGAGCAGGAGGCCCCGGTCGGCGTGCCGCGCGCCTTCGCGTCCCTGATGGGCTGCCAGGTCTGCGTGGACAACGCCGACGGCAGCCGCGACATCGGCCTGCTCAGCTCCGTCGAGGGCGGGCAGCTCACCCTCCTCGACGAGGACGGCGTCCCGGTCGCGTGGCCGCTGCTGGACGAGGTCCTCGCGGTCCGGGCCTGGCCGCCCGCCGACGAGGCGGACGCGCAGGAGGCCGGCGCGAACGGCACCGGCGCGAACGGCACCGGCGCGAACGGCACCGGCGCGAAGGACGGGGGCGCGAAGAAGGCCGGCGCGAAGGACGCGGGAGCGAAGAAGGGCGGCGCCCGGGACGCGCGCCCGGACGAGACGCTCACGGACGTCACGGGCGCCGACGTCACGGGCACCGGCGCGGGCGCGCGGGACGCGGCCGCCGAGGAGACCCCCGAGGAGGCGCCGTCCGGGCGGCGCGAGCCGGCGCGGGCGCAGTCGCGCGCCGGGGGCGTGGTGTCCCTCGTGCGGCGGAGCGGACGGTCCAAGAGCGCCGCCGGAATGTGAGGTGACGCGGTGAGTGGGGCACAAGCGTGGGCGGCGGTCCTGGTCGCGGCCGTGCTGGTCGGGGCGGCGACGCTGGCCGTCCAGCGCCGCAGGCACCTGGCCTGGAAGGCGTCGGAGACGCTGGCGCAGCTCGGCAGGGCGGAGAAGGCCGTCCGGCTCATCGCCTCGCAGCGCGACGAGGCGGTCGCGGCGCAGAACCGGGCGGAGGCGCTCGGCACGGCCGCCCTCCGCGAACACCGCTCGCTGACCGAAGCCTGCTACGACCTGGCGAAGCGCTGGGAGTCGCTGCCCCGCGACGACACCGGCGCCTACGCCGAGCAGCTCCGCCGCGTCGTCCGGCTGCACAGCTGGGACCTGCGGTGAGCCGCCGCTGAGAACGACGTCGTCCCCCGATGTGGGGGAGAGGGGGACGACCTTCGGGGGCGGGTCTCGGATGGGGGAGGAGATCCGCCGTCGCCGGCGGCCACGCCGGCCACCCGGGCGTGGCCGCCGGCCTTACATACCCCCCGACCTCCCATGGAGCGAGAGATGACCTTGCACGAACCCGAGATCGCGCCCGTCCCCGGGCGCTCGCGGGTGTGGACGGACCTGGCGCTCATCGTGTGCGTCATAGCGCTGGCCCTGCTCGGCGCGATCGTGATCGGTGTCGAGATGTCCCGGCTGGCCGCGTCGCCGGGCCCCTGCCTCGCACCGCGCTGACACCCGGCACGGCTGATACCGGCACAGAGAGAAACGAACGGTGGATTCAATGAGTCAAGACGTGATGGGGACGACGGCCGCGGCATCGGAGTACGCCGCGCCGATCCAGTGGGCGCCGTGGCTGCAGCGCGGGCTCGGCGGCAAGCACCGCCGGCCGCGCCGCACCGTCGTGCAGCTGATCAAGGGCATGCCCCCGTTCCCGCGCCGCACGCTGAAGTACGAGGGCCCGGGGATGCCGATCATGCACGGCATGGACGTCGAGCAGTGGCAGCGGCAGGCGTGCAAGCGCGGCTACACGCTGCGCGTCGACGGCTGGTTCGGGCCGCGGTCGAGCAAGGTCGCCAAGTCGCTGCAGCAGCGCGCCGGCCTGATCGACGACGGCGAGATCGACGCCGCGACGTGGGCGGCGACCTGGCAGTGACCCCCGCGCGCGCGGCCCGCCGTCCGTTCCCCGGGTGGGCCGCCCGTCCCGCGGGGTAGGCCGCCCGTCCCGGGGGCGGCCCGCCGATCCCGGCCGGTCGTTCGTTTCGGCCCTTCGTTCCGCGGTAGTAGAGGCCGTGGAAGGGAGGGGCCGATGCGAGCGGGGACCGAGGTGGAAGTCGAGAACGTCGCGGTCCACGCCTTCGAGGTCCCGACTGACGGACCGGACGGGACGGAGGAGGACGGCACCCTCCGGTGGGACTCGACCACCATGGTCCTCGCCGAGGCGCACGCCGGCGGGAGGACCGGGATCGGCTACACCTACGGGGACGTCTCGCTGGCGGCGTTCATCGAGTCGAAGCTCGCGCCGGTCGCCCAGGGCTCCGATGCCCTCTCCCCGGCCGCTGCGTGGGACCGGATGTTCGCCGCGATCCGCAACGCGGGGCGTCCCGGCGCGGGAGCGATGGCGGTGTCCGCCGTGGACATCGCGCTGTGGGACCTGAAGGCGCGCATCCTCGGCCTGCCCCTGTTCGAGGTGCTGCCGGCCTTCCACGACAGGGTGCCCGTCTACGGCAGCGGCGGCTTCACGAACTACCCCCTGGACCGGCTCGCCTCCCAGCTCGGCGGCTGGGTCGAGCAGGGCATCCCCCGGGTCAAGCTGAAGATCTCCCGCCGGCCGGACGAGGACCCGCGGCGGCTCACCGCCGCCCGGGAGGCGATCGGCGCCGGCCCGCAGCTGTTCACCGACGCCAACGGGGCGCTGACCCGCAAGGAGGCCCTCTACTGGGCGCGGCGCCTCGCCGACGAGTGGGACGTCCGCTGGTTCGAGGAGCCGGTCCCGTCCGACGACACCGCCGGGCTGCGCCTCGTCCGCGAGGAGGGGCCGGGGAGGACCGAGGTCGCCGCGGGCGAGTACGGGTACGTGCTGAAGGACTTCGCCGACCTGCTGGAGGGGCCGTCGGTCGACTGCCTGCAGGCCGACGTCACCCGCTGCGGCGGCGTCACCGGCCTCCTGCAGGTCGCCGGGCTGTCGGCGGCGCGGCAGGCCGACCTGTCGGCGCACTGCGCGCCCGCGGTGTCCGCGCACGCCTTCTGCGCGGTGAGGCGGCTCCGCCACCTGGAGTACTTCCACGACCACGTCCGGGTGGAGCACCTGCTGTTCGACGGGAACCTCAGCCCGGCCGGCGGCGTGCTCCGCCCGGCGGCCGACCGTCCCGGCCTGGGCCTGGACGTCAAGTGGGGCGACGCGGAGCCGTACCGGGTGCACGGCGCCCGCCCGGCCTAGCGGCCCGCCCCGGCGGGTCGGCGAACGACGACGATAGGGGACGACGTACATGGCGAAGACGCATGTGGCCGAGACGCGGCAGGTGCCGGCGAAGACGGCTCCCTCGGTTCCCGGGCCGCCGCGCGGCCGGCAGGTGATCGAGGTCCGGAAGCTGGCCCGCGCCCTGGAGAAGGCCGTCGACGGGGAGGTCCGCTTCGACAGCGGGTCGAGGGCCATGTACGCCAACGACGCGTCGAACTTCCGGCAGGTGCCGATCGGCGTGGTCGTCCCGAAGACGCTGGAGGACGTGGTCGCCGTCCACCGGGTCTGCGAGGAGTACGGCGCGCCGGTGCTGAACCGGGGCGGCGGGACGAGCCTGTCGGGCGAGACCGTCAACTACGCCGTCGTCATCGACCACTCCAAGTACCTGACCCGGATCGGCGAGTTCGACGTGGAGAACCGGCGCGTCACGTGCGAGCCCGGCGTCATCAACGAGGAGCTCAACAAGCACACGGGCGAGAAGAACCTGGTGTTCGGGCCGGACCCGTCCTCGCACTCCCGCTGCGTGATCGGCGGGAACATCGGCAACAACTCGTGCGGGATCCACTCCGTCCAGTCGCAGCTGTACGGGCCGGGGCCGCGCACGTCCGACAACGTCCACGCCCTGGAGGTCG
>NZ_JBIQHY010000147.1:0-16544 GCF_044508335.1 Actinomadura sp. | reverse complement strand
CCTCGTTGTGCTTGTGGTCGTAGGAGACGAGGTCGGTGAGGGTGAACCCGTCGTGGCACGTGACGAAGTTGATGGACGCGAACGGCCGCCGCGCGCTGTGCTCGTATAGGTCGGACGACCCGGTGAGGCGGGACGCGAACTCCGGCATGGTCGCGTAGGAGCCGCGCCAGAAGTCGCGGACGGTGTCGCGGTACTTGCCGTTCCACTCGGTCCACAGCGGCGGGAAGTTGCCGACCTGGTAGCCGCCCTCCCCGACGTCCCACGGCTCGGCGATCAGCTTCACCTGGGAGACCACCGGGTCCTGCTGGACGAGGTCGAAGAACGCGGCGAGCCGGTCGACGTCGTGCAGCTCGCGGGCGAGCGCGGAGGCGAGGTCGAACCGGAACCCGTCGACGTGCATCTCCAGGATCCAGTAGCGCAGCGAGTCCATGATGAGCTGCAGCGCGTGCGGGTTGCGGACGTTCAGCGAGTTGCCGCAGCCGGTGTAGTCGAGGTGGTAGCGCTTGTCGTCGTCCCGCAGCCGGTAGTACGAGCAGTTGTCGATGCCCCGGAACGACAGGGTCGGCCCCAGGTGGTCGCCCTCGGCGGTGTGGTTGTAGACGACGTCCAGGATGACCTCGATGCCCGCCTCGTGCAGCGCGCGGACCATCGCCTTGAACTCCAGCACCTGCTCCCCGTACTGCCCGGACGAGCTGTAGGAGTTGTGCGGCGCGAAGAACCCGATGGTGTTGTAGCCCCAGTAGTTGTCCAGGCCCCGCGCCACCAGCGCGTGCTCGGGGACCGACTGGTGCACCGGCATCAGCTCCACGGCGGTCACGCCGAGGTCGAGCAGGTGGTCGATCATCACGGGGTGCGCGAGGCCCGCGTAGGTGCCGCGCTGCTCCTCCGGGATGCCCGGGTGCAGCTTCGTCAGCCCCTTCACGTGCGCCTCGTAGATGACGCTCTCGTGGTAGGGGACGCGGGGCGGCCGGTCGTCCGCCCAGTCGAAGAACGGGTTGATGACGACGTTCTTCGGCATGTAGGGGGCGCTGTCGTCCTCGTTCAGCGCGTCGGGGTCGTCGAACCGGTAGGAGAACAGCGACTCGTGCCAGCGGACGTCGCCCTCCACGGCCTTCCCGTACGGGTCGAGGAGCAGCTTGGACGGGTTGCAGCGGTGCCCGTCGCGCGGGCTGAACGGCCCGTGCACCCGGTAGCCGTAGCGCTGGCCGGGGCCGACGCCGGGCAGGTAGCCGTGCCAGACGAACCCGTCGACCTCCGGCAGGTCCCGCCGGGTCTCGTTCCCGGCGGCGTCGAACAGGCACAGCTCGACCCGCCGCGCCACCTCCGAGAACAGCGCGAAGTTCGTGCCGGTGCCGTCCCACGTGGCGCCCAGCGGATAGGGGTCCCCGGGCCACACCTCCCGCATGCTCTCCCCTCCCGGCCGAATTCACCCTGGCTCGTCGATTGTCGCCTACCTGCGGGGCCTCCGCGCGGCGGCCCGCCACCAGAGTGTCACGGAGGCGCTACAGCCGGCGGCAGCCGCCAGACGATCTCGTCGTCGCTGGTCTCGCCGGTGGCGCGCAGGCCGATCTTGGACGCGACGGCGGCGGACGCGCGGTTGTCCGGGTGGATCGTCGCGACGACCGCGCCGACGCCGTGCGCGCGGAGCCAGCCCAGCAGGGCGCCGGCGGCCTCGGTGGCGAAGCCGAACCCCTGGTAGGGCATGCCGATGACCCACGCGACGGACGCGATGAGCCGCGGCCGCCCCGCAGTGACCGTCGACCCGGCGGACGGGGGAGCCACGGTGAAGCCGGGCGCCGCGGGCGCCACCGTCGCCTGGACGTAGCCGACGGCCTGCCCGTCGCGGGCGCGGCGGACGATCCAGTTCAGCCACCATTCCTGGTGGAACGGCGCGGCACCCGCGACCAGGTGCGCGTAGCGGGCGCGCAGCTCGTCGCGGGTGAGGGGCTCGCCGCCGATGTAGCGGTGCAGCCGCGGGTCGTCCAGGACGGGCGCCATCTCGTCCGCGTGGTGGACGGCCAGCGGCTCCAGGACGAGGCGCTGGGTGCGGATGGTGTCCGCGATGGGCCCGTACACCGTCCGATCGTATGCCCCGCAGCCCGGGCGGGGCTGTTCTCAGAGCCGCCGGGTCCAGACGCCGATCGGGTGCTGCTTCGGGTCGAGCCACAGCCACGGCTGGGTGTGCCGGAACGGCAGGTCGGTGCCCGGCTGCCACGGGAACAGGCCGTGCCGGTTGGGCCAGACGACCTGGAGGATCGGCAGCGGGGGACGCCGGTAGAAGGCGACGGCGCCCGGGAAGAGGCCGTCGTACCAGTGCGGGTCGACGTCGCGGAACGCGGCCTGCTGCCCCCGCACCACGCCGTCGCGGCGCTCGCCGCCCGCCGGGGCGTTGCCCTCGGCGGCCTGCCGGCCGAGCGCGTTGAGGACCTCCTCGGTCTCGTACACGTCGCCGCCGAACATCGCCAGCTCGGGCGCCCGGTGGCTGTGCCACAGGCCGATCGTGTACGCCCAGCCCGGCCCGTCGGCGTCCGGCTGCACGAGGACGACGCTCCACCCGTACTGGGTGACGTGCACGATGGTGCGGAGCTGGAAGTTGTCCAGGCGGTCGCGATCACCGTAGTCACGGCAGATCACGCAGGTGCATGAGGGGCGGTCGCCGGACATGACCCTCAGTTTACGATCTATCGACCCTCGGTTCGCGCGGGCGTCCCCCCGACAACGCCCTCACCAGAACACGCCGGTGTCCCGGGGCCGCGCCTCGGGCGTGCCGCCGGTCCGCGGCCCGGCCGCCCGCCGGACGAGCACGGCCGCGAGCAGCATCGCGGCGGGCAGGCCGAGCGGGACGGCGGTCAGCGGCGCGACCGACGCCACCTCCAGCGGCGTCCCGCGGAGCAGGCCCGCGACGCCGAGGTTGGCGCCCTGCCGCCCCGCCGCGAGGGCGACCGCGAGGACGGCGGTGACGACGGCGAGCCCGGCCGCCGGCAGTGCGAGGGCGCGGCGCCGCACGAAGAAGCCGAGCGCGACGCCGAGCGCGCCGAGCGCGGGCAGCGCCATCGCCGCGCACCACCGGGCGGGCCGCGGCCTCATCTCGATCGCCAGGACGGGCGCCGTGGAGCCCTCGCGCAGCCGCCAGGAGCGCCGCTCCGCGGGCTCCCCGCCCGCCGTCCGCACCGTGGCCGGCACCGGCGGGAGGCGCAGCCTCAGCGCGGTGTCCTCGAAGCCCTCCGCGGTGAGCCGCCGCAGCGCGCCGGACGCGTCGATCCGCGCCACCGGCCGCCGGCCCGTCCGGTAGGCGGGACGGATTTCCGCACGGGCAAAGGGAATGCCGCGCGCTTTTCTGGTGCTAACACGGACCTTTTTGGCAGAGGGGAACAATTCCCGGGCGATGCGCCCGGCCAGGGCCTCGGCCTCGGCGTCCGACGAGAGCCGTCCCGCCGCGTACAGGTCGATCTCGGCGCCGCCGTCGTCGCGCACGGTGAGCTCCATGCGGGCCCGCTGCGGGGGAGGCGCGCCGCCGCCCCCGCAGCCCGCGAGGACGGCGAGCGCGAGCAGCGCCGCGGCGATCGCGGCGAGCCGTCGGAAGGGCACCACGTCTCCGCTCGTCGGTCATCACCAGAACGGCATGGAAGCGGCCCATTTTACGCAGCATGCATCGCGGTGGTGGTCGCGTTCACCCCGGTCGGGACCGGCGCGCGGCGGGTGACCGGCGGGCGGATCTGGCATCATCGACCGTGCCTGCCGTCATCGTCGGATCGTTCCGGAGGGAGCCCCATGGCACGTCGTCCGGGGTTCGCGGCCGAGCGGCGGCAGCGGCTGCTGGAGATGGTCCGCGCGAACGGCGCGGTCTCCATGCGGGAGCTCGCGGCCACGCTGGAGGCGTCCGAGGCGACCGTGCGCCGCGACATCCGGGCGCTGGAGGCCGAGGGGCTGCTCGACCGGCGGCACGGCGGCGCGGTGGCGCCCGGCGGGCTGTCCCGCGAGCCCACCTACCAGCAGAAGGCCAAGGTCGCCGCGGCGGAGAAGGCGGCGATCGCGCGGCTCGCCGCCGAGCTCGTCGAGGAGGGCGACGCGATCGTGGTCGGCGCGGGCACGACCACCCGGGAGTTCGCCCGCGAGCTGCTCGGCTTCGACTCGCTCACCGTGGTCACCAACTCGCTGCTCGTCGCGCAGGTGCTCGGCGAGTCGCGCGGCGTCGAGGTCGTGATGACGGGCGGCTCGCTGCGGGGCGCCATCCACGCCCTGGTCGGCGGCGCCGCCGAGCAGACGCTCGCCAGCCTGCGGGTCCGCCGGGCGTTCATCTCGGGCAACGGGCTCACCGCCGAACGCGGCCTGTCCACGCCGAACATGCTGGTCGCGGGCGTCGACCGCGCCCTCGCGCACGCCGCCCAGGAGGTGGTCGCGCTGGTCGACCACACGAAGGTGGGCGTGGACACCATGTTCCAGACCGTCCCCGCCGACGAGATCGCCTTCCTGGTGACCGACCACCAGGCGCCCAAGGCGGAGCTCGAGGAGATCGAGAACGCGGGGGTCGACGTCTGGGTCGCCTCCGTCCCCGCGGAGGGCTAGGCCGCATCCCGCGCCGCGTGTCCTTGAGACGTGCGCGCACCCGTCACGATCGGCGCAAGATCGATCAAATCCGTCCGGCGGACGCCTGCCCTGGTCAGCGCGGCTCCGGTGAACGGACCTCGCGAGAACGGGTTCTGGCGTTACCTGAGTGATATTGACAGATTCTGAGCGAAAGTGGCTCAATGGCGGTACCGGCCTGGTTCGCGAAAGGGCCTCGATCATGGTCGAGCCGCCCGGACCCGTACTGGCCGTACGCCCACCGACCGCCGACTGACCGCCTCCCTCCGGACCGGGCGGCGGGCGCGCAGACCCAATACCCCGGGGCCGCCCGCCGCCCATCGGAGATCCCGCCCGGAGCAGCCCGTGCCACCGCCCGAGACCGTGTCACCGTCCGAGACCGTGTCACCGTCCGTGACCGCCTCGCCGGAGCCTTCGCTCACCGAGGACGCCGGCGTCGTGAAGCGGTTCCCCGGAGCGGCGGCGCCCGACGGCGTCTCGTTCGGCCTGCGCGCCGGGGAGGCGCACGCGCCGGGCCGCGATCCCGGCCGTGGCGGTCGTCGTGCGGCGCTGCCTGAGCCGGGTGCAGCGGCTCACATGACCGAATCCCAGACCGGAGACGACGTCCTGGACACCGATCTCCGCACGTCGGTCCGGCTGGCCGACGCGCGCGAACTCATCTACTTCGACGACGGGCCCGGCCACGACCGGTCCGCGCCCGACCTGCGCGTCCTGCCCGCGCACAAGCCCCGGTCGGAGCTGCGGCTCGACCCGCTGACGGGGGAGTGGGTCGTCCTGGCGGCGCACCGCCAGGACCGCACGCACCTGCCGGCGCAGAGCGACTGCCCGCTCTGCCCGTCGGCGGGCGGGCGGCGCAGCGAGATCCCGGCCGCCGACTACCACGTCGTCACGTTCGAGAACCGGTTCCCGTCCCTCGGCGGCCCGCCCGCCGGCGGCAGGTGCGAGGTGGTCTGCTTCACCAGCGACCACGACTCGTCGTTCGCCGAGCTGCCCGACCGGCGGCTGGAGACGGTCGCCCGCGCCTGGACGGACCGGACCGCCGAGCTGGGCCGCCTCCCCGGCACCGAGTACGTGTTCGTCTTCGAGAACCGCGGCGTGGAGATCGGGACGACGCTGCACCACCCGCACGGCCAGATCTACGCCTACCCGTTCGTCCCGGCGAGCGCGGCGCGGGCGCTGGACATGGCGCGCCTGCACCGCGCGGAGCGGGGCTCCTGCCTCTTCTGCGCCATCGTGGCCGCCGAGCGGGCCGCCGAACGGGTCGTCGCCCGCTCGGACCGCTTCGTCGCGTTCGTCCCGGAGGCGGCGCGCTGGCCGTACGAGGTGCACGTCTACCCGTACCGGCATGTCACCGGGCTGCCCGAGCTGGACGCCGGCGAGCGGTTCGAGCTGATGGTGCTCTACCGGGACGTCCTGCGCCGCTTCGACCGGCTCTTCGACGCGCCCGCCCCCTACATCGCCCACCTTCAGCAGGCCCCGGCCGGCGGGGACGCCGACCTGGCGCACCTGTCCATCCGGGTCTTCACGCCGCGCCGCGCGGAGGGGAAGCTCAAGTACCTCGCGGCGAGCGAGACGGGCGCGGGCGCGTTCATCAACGACGTCCTGCCGGAGGAGGCCGCCCGCCGCCTGCGCGCCGCCGGCTGAGCCCCCTGGGGACGAGAAGGGGAGGCGAGGCCCCGAGCCCTCGCCTCCCCTGCTCGTGTGTGTTCCTCGTGTGCGGCTACTCGCCGGACTCGGCGAGCTTCGCCGCCTCGGCCGCCGACAGGGCGCGGTCGAACACGCGCACGCCCACCGCGTCGGCGGTCGTGGTCCCGGAGCCCTCGTCGAACGGGTAGAAGCTCACCCCGTCCAGCCCCGGCGTGCCCGGCGGCTGCTCGCCGCCGCCGGAGAGCGCGGACTCCACCGGGTAGGGGACGAGGATCCGCTCGTCCAGGTCCCTGCCCACGGGCGGCTGCTCGCCCGGGGCGGCGTCCGCGAACTGCCACAGGCCGTTGAGGTTCCGCCATCTGCTCCGGGTGAGCTGGGGGCGCGGATAGTCGGGAAGGGCGTTGCCGGGACCCACCTCGTGGGTCCAGGGGGTGGTGAGCGGGGGCGTCTTGGGCTGCCACGCGTCCGCCGCGGCGGGCGGCGGCGCGACCGCGCCCGCGGCGACGGTGGCGAGCGCGGCCAGCAGGGCGGTGCCGAGCGAGGCTCGTCCTCTGGGTGGGGGGTTGGAGGGTGGGTGGCGACGCACACGCAACGGACAACTCCAATCCGTTCGAAGCCGTCGATGGCCTTCGCCGCCCCAGCATGAGCATTTCAGATTGAAGTTGCAATATTATGAGCGAACCTTCTCGAATCTGCCCCCTATGGCATGGCAAAAAGCGCCATCAGGCGGTGCGCGGCGGTGCGGTGGACCGTCAGGCGGCGGGCAGGCGGCCCAGCCCGGCGTACAGGGAGTCGGTCTGCGGCCCGGCCGGGCCGTACCCGGGGCGCCACTTCCAGGGGCGGGTGAGCCCCGGCTCGACCAGGTCGAAGCCCGCGAAGTACTCCGCGATCCGCTCCGGCGGGCGGAACACGATGGGGCTGGTCGCCCTCCGGTACACCTCTTCCACCCGGGCCAGCTCCTCCGCGGGCGTGCCGTCCGTCGTCAGGTGCGACAGGGCGAGGTAGGAGCCGGGGGCCATCCGCTTCCGGAAGGCCGCCACGATGCCGGCCGGATCGTGCTCGTCGGTGATGAAGTGGAACAGCGCGATCGACAGGACGGCCACGGGGCGGGAGAAGTCGATGAGGGCCTTCAGGTCCGGGTGGTCCAGGATCGTGTCGGGCTCCCGGGCGTCGGCGGTGATGACGGTCGTGGTGGCGTTCGTGGCCAGCAGCGCCCGCCCGTGCGCGAGCACGATGGGATCGTTGTCGACGTAGACGACGTGCGCCTCGGGGATGACCTCCTGGGCGACCTCGTGCACGTTGCCCTGGGTGGGCAGCCCCGTGCCGAGGTCGATGAACTGGTCGATCCCCGCCTCGGCCAGGTAGTGGACGACGCGCTGCAGGAAGCGGCGGTTCTCCCAGACGGTGGCGTGGCACAGCATCTCGCCGACGGCGGCCTTGACCTGCTCGGCGGCCTCCCGGTCCACGGCGTAGTTGTCCTTGCCGCCGAGGAAGTAGTCGTACATCCGCGCGGGCGAAGGCGTGCTCGTGTCGTAGGGCGGGGGAGAAGCGCCGTCGGTGCTCATTACGCCACCTTTGCGGGGGGAGGCCCGGGACGCCCTTCATGATCGCACGCGCGGCACGGCTTGTCAGCGGGCTGACGCTGCCCGCCGCGGCGCAGGAGGACGATCGGGACCGGCCGCCCTGCCGGGCGTCGGCTACACTCGGTGGCCGGCGAAGGGGAGTAGTCCTGTAACACCGCTGGTCGACACGCTGGACGTCCCATGGCGTCCCGGCCATCGGGCCCGCCGGTCCGGTGGGCGGACGAGACCTTCGGCCGGCATGACCCGGCCTGCACAACCGTGCGGGCTTCCCGTCGTGCCGGGCCGAGTGGTCCTCCCGTCGCCCGCCGAGGGCGCCGAGCGAAGCACGCGGCCCGGCCCCAGCAGAAGGCTCCGCCCTATGACTCTGGATCCCCTGGCGATCCTCACCGCCTTCGGGTTGATCTTCCTCGCCGAACTGCCCGACAAGACGATGTTCGCCTCGCTGGCGATGGGCACGCGGATGCGCCCGCTGTACGTGTGGTTCGGGACGTCCACGGCGTTCATCGTGCACGTCGCGATCGCGGTCGGCGCGGGCAGCCTGCTCAGCCTCCTGCCGGGCACGGCCGTCAAGCTGGTGTCGGCGGCGCTGTTCGCCTTCGGCGCCGTCATGCTGATGCGCGGCGGCGGGGACGACGACGAAGAGGACCTGGCGGGACGGGCGATCACCCGCTTCTGGCCGTCCTACACGACCGCTTTCACGGCCGTCTTCATCAGCGAGTGGGGCGACCTGACCCAGATCACCACCGCCAACCTGGCCGCCACCGGCGGATGGCTGCCCACGGCGATCGGCTCGGCCGCCGCCCTGATGTCGGTGTCGGCCCTGGCGCTGCTGGCGGGCCGCTTCATCGCCAAGCGGGTCCCGCTGAAGATCGTGCAGCGCATCGGCGGCCTCTGCATGGCGGGCTTGGCCGTCTGGACGCTCATCGAAGCCTTCACCGGCGCGTCCACGTAGGGGGACGCCGAGTCAGCGCGAGGGGAACGCCACGCGCACGACGATCTCGCCCACCCGCTCGGCTGTCTCCTCGGCGGAGGCCACGGGCTGGACGATGTGGCTGATGGTGAGCCTGACGGCGGTCTCGATGGCGAGGCTCCTGGACGCGGGGTCGATCATCGGCCAGGTCTCGGCCACGTAGGCGTCGAGCCACATCTCGGCGGTGCGCACCAGGCGGTCGGAGCGGGTCGTGAGGAGTGCCAGCAGTTCCTCGTTGCCGTTGTGGGTGCTGGTCAGGATGGTCTTGATCAGGTGGTTCTCGGCCGCCTGGCGGAGCATGAAGCGGGCTCCGGCGGCGACGGCCGCGCGCAGGTCGCCGATGTCGGCGTCCAGCTCCTCTCTGAGGCCGTTGAGGAAGCGCTCCTCCTCGCGCAGCACCAGCGCCTCGCCGATCGCGTCCCGGGAGCCGAACTCGGTGTAGACCGTCTGCCTGCTCACCCCCGCGGCGTTGGCCAGGCGGGTCATCCGCATCTTCGCCCATCCGTCCGCGGCGACCAGGTCGTAGGCGGCGTCGAGCAGGCGCTCGCGGAGCAGTGAGCGGACGGACTGTCTGTAAGGCGTCATCTCACCGTCATCCTAGACGGCCGGCGGGGAACGGCCTGCGGAGCGGATCGGCCCCCGGGCCCGCCATGTGAGGTACATCATCATTGACAGTTATTGGGCTACCTGTCTAACTTCTGGACAACTTTCCAAAATATGTAAGGCGGGTGATGGCCTGATGGCTACCGTCGGCGTCGATGCGAGCGGCTCGGTGAGCGCCGCGGACACCTGGAGAGATCCCAAACGCTTCCTGTGGCTGCTCGGGCTGCTGGTCCCGGCGCTGCCGCTCGCGGCCTGGGGGCTGGTCGGCCTGACGGGGCTGCGGCTGTTCTGGTGGTTCGGGCTGATGGCGATCTTCGTCGTCTTCCCGTTCTTCGACCGGCTCTTCGGCGAGGACCCCACCAACCCGCCCGAGAGCGCGATGGAGCGGCTGGAGAAGGACCGGTTCTACATGTGGGCCAACGTCCTCTACATCCCGGTCCAGTACGCGTCCCTGATCGTGGGCTGCGCGGTCCTGATGCGCGAATCGATGTCCGTGGTGGACCGGATCGGGTTCGCCACCACCATCGGGACGATCGGCGGCATCGCCATCGCCGCCGCGCACGAGATGGGGCACCGCCTGGAGAAGGTGGAGGTCTTCCTCGCCAAGGTCGCCCTCGCCCAGACCGGCTACGGCCACTTCGTCGCCGAGCACAACCGGGGCCACCACGTGCGGGTGGCCACTCCCGAGGACCCGGCCAGCGCCCGCATGGGCGAGTCGTTCTACCGGTTCCTGCCCCGGACGGTCTTCGGCGGCCTCCGGTCCTGCTGGCGGCTGGAGCGGACGCGGCTGGCCCGGCAGGGCAGGAGCGCCCTGAGCCCGCGCAACGCGATGATCCAGGGCTGGCTGGCGACCGCCGCCCTGTTCGGCGCCCTGGCGTTCGCCTTCGGCCCCGGACTGCTGCCCTACCTGCTCCTGCAGGCCGTCCTCGGCTTCATGATGCTGGAGGTCGTCAACTACCTGGAGCACTACGGGCTGCTGCGGCAGCGGACGGCCGCCGGGCGCTACGAGCGCACCACCCCCGAGCACAGCTGGAACAGCAACCGCGTCGCCTCCAACGTCCTGCTCTACAACCTGCAGCGGCACTCCGACCACCACGCCTACCCCGGCCGCCGCTACCAGATGCTGCGGCACTTCCCGGAGGCCCCGCAGCTGCCGGCGGGCTACGCCTCCATGATCGTGCGGGCGCTAGTGCCGGCGTGGTGGTTCCGCACCATGGACCGGAGGCTCCTGGAGCACTACGACGGTGACATCACGCGCTGCAACATCCACCCAGCCAAGCGCAGCAAGCTGCTGGCCCGGTACGGCGCCGCCGCCGGCTGAGACGGACGAAGGGGCTCCGACATGGACGAGCGGGAATTCAAGATCTGGGAGTGCCAGGGGTGCGGCTGGATCTACGACGAGGCGAAGGGATGGCCGGAGGAGGGCTTCCCGCCCGGGACGCGCTGGGAGGACATCCCCGATGACTGGTGCTGCCCGGACTGCCAGATGAGCAAGTCGGGATTCGAGATGGTCGAGCGGACCCGCGCCTGACCCCGGTCCGCGCCCGCCCTCCGCTCCCGCGCCGCCGGGCGGCGCGGGAGCGCAGGGGCCTCCAGGCGGCCGCCGCCGACCGGGCGGCCGCGCATCTCCTCGGCCCTGTTCTTGTGGAGCGCGAGCCGCTTGGCGGTCTCCAGGCAGCTGCCTCGGGAGGCGAGGAACTCGTGGGGCGTCTCCCGCAGGCAGGCGGTGTGGCCGTCGCCGGCGGCGAGCGCCCCAAGGGTGCGGGCGACCCCGCGTGCCGGGGAGGTCCGCCGCCATGAGGGCCACGGGCGCGATCCGGCCTGGTCACCGGACGCCCCGCGCATCCCGTGGCGACCGCGATCGTCCAGGCCCCTAGCGGGTCGTCCGCGGGAAACCCCTCGACGCCAGGGAGGGATCGCTGCCCTGCGTGCCGTCCGGCCACTTCACCGAGTCCCGCCGGTGGGACATGCCCCGCCGCCACGGATGCGCGACGTTCGCTCTGCTCGGCGGCATGACGAGCGCGCCCCGGCGACGTGGTGCGCGGCGTGCTTTCGTCCGGCATGCCCGCCGCCTTGAGGGACGGCTTGGAGAAGCGTTCCGGCGTGCGGCTGCCGGACCGAGGCCCTCCAGTGGCCGCACGCCGCCCGCGAGGAGGCTGAAGGACCCGCCTCACCGGTGCGTCACGTGGCGAGCCGGGGACGCTGATCAGGGCTTGCGCAGGATGCCGCCGTATTCGCAGACGTCCCGTCCCATCTTGGAGGCGCCGACGAACTGGGAGAGCTCCTCGGGGACGGGCGGCAGGGGCGGCTGGTCGGGGTCGGGGCGCCAGTGCAGCAGGTTGACGAGCCCCGGTTCGACCGGTTCCAGCCCGTCCAGCAGGAGCGCGCCGACCTCCTCGCGGGTGCGGTTCTGCCAGGGGATGCCGGCGCCGTTCATGCGCGCGTTCAGCTCGGCAGCGCGGTCGGGGTCGGAGCAGACGACCTGGGAGAAGGCCAGGTGACTGCCGGAGGCCACGCGATCCACGATGGTGTGCACGATGCCGCGCGGGTCGTCGGTGTCGGTCAGGTGGTGCCCGACCGACAGGAACAGCACCGCCAGCGGTTCGTCGAAGTCGATCAGCCGCTCGACTTCGGAGTGGTTCAGCACGGCGTCCAGGTCGCGGAAGTCGGCGTGGATGATGGCGGTGGAGCCGTCCCCGGCGAGCAGCGCGCGGCCGTAGGCCAGCACGATCGGGTCGATGTCGACGTAGACGACGCGGGCGTCGGGCGCGAACCGCTGGGCCACCTGGTGGACGTTGTTGTCGGTGGGCAGCCCGCACCCCATGTCGAGGAACTGGCGGATCCCGGCCTCGGTGGCCAGGTACCGCACCGCCCGGTACAGGAAGAGCCGGTTCTGCCGGCAGATGTCGATCGACTCGGGGAAGGCGGGCGCGGTCTTCAGCGCGAAGTCGCGATCGACCTGGTAGTTGTCCTTGCTGCCCAGCGCCCATCCGTACACCCGTGCCGAGGCCGGTATGTCGTGACGGATCTCGACCGGCGGTTCACGATCTTCGGCGGCCACCATGCGCTCCCGATCCCGTAGTGCAGTTGTCGGTCAGATAACCGTAGCCGCCCTCCGCGTCCCGCACCCGATCTTCGCCCCGTCCAGCCCCGGCCACGGACCCGGCACCTCAGAGATCGAGTTCGCCCCTGCCGACCCGCTCGGCCAGAAGACGCCACTGAGCACGCTCGAACACCAGCATCGGACCTTCGGGATCTTTGGAGTCGCGGACGGCGACCAGACCCGGGAGCGGGGCCAGCTCAACGCAACCCTGGCTGCCCTGGCTAGCTGTCGCCTTGCGCCAACGAGCCCGTGCGAGCTGAACCCTCACCGGCTCAGGCATCGAACTCACCACTAGCGGCTCGCTGCGTCAGCTCCCGCCACGTCCTGCGGTCGATGAAGACCGGTGTGCCCTCAGGAAGCTTGGAATCGCGGACGGCGATGACGTCTCCAACGGCTGCGACCTCGACGCAGTCGCTCCCTGTGCTGCTGCTCCGGCTGGCTTTGCGCCACTGCACTTGCGAGAGGTCAGTGAGGGGATTCATCGGACTGCTGATACTCCCTGGCGATCTCGGCGACCAGCGCCATCGAGTCCTCTTCAGAGAGCGCCTGATCGCAAAGGCGGTCGAACCTCACTTTACAGCGGCTCACCTGGCCGACATCCTCGACGTAAATCTCGCCGCCCATGCCCTCCAAATAGACGACATCGGGATCGAGGTCGGCGGCGAAACTGAGGATCACGAAGGCGCCGTCCATGCAAGCGTGCTCCCCGGCCGATGCCGGTACCACGCGGATGCTGACATGAGGCTTCTGCGCCGTGTTGATCAGAGCATCGAGCTGCCGGCCCATGACCCAGGGGCCGCCGACGGGACGCCTGAGCGCCGCTTCGTCGAGCACCACGGTGTAGGACGGTGCGTTCCGCCGCTCCAGAAGGGCGCGGCGGGCCATACGGGCTTGAAGGCGTCGGAGCAGGACGTCCTCTGGGTCGTCGGGGCTGCCGATCCGGATGAGGGCGAGCGCATAGTCGCTGGTCTGGAGCAGTCCCGGAATGCACTGGACCTGCCAGCTGCGGATGCTGGCGGCGTCGTCCTCCAATTCGGCGAAAGAGCCGGTCAGAACGTCGCCGAAAGCCGACCACCAGCCCCGCTTGCGGATGTCCCTCGCGAGCTGCATGAGCGCGAGCTTGACCGCCTCAGCTCCGCCGTACAGGTCGAGCATCGCCTCCACATCCGCCGGCTTCGGCCTCGTTCTGGCTGTCTCGAAGCGAACGAGTTTCGGGCGGCTCCAGCCCAGGGCGGCAGCGGCGCTCTCCATGGAGAGGCCGGAGTCCTCGCGGGCCGTGCGGAGCTGTCGAGCCAGGCGACGGTGTCTCACTGTGGGGCTCTGCGCGGACGTCATGGTCGCCAAGTCTGGCATGACATTCGAGATCCAGTGCAGACTTCAGCGATGTTGCTCACTAGAAAATGAACAAGTGCATAGACAGTCAACCGGATTCAGCGCATCATGGTGAGCGGCCAACTCCGGTCTGTAGTCGTGGACGCGTCTTAGGTGATCAGCCGGCAAGCGGCTCGCTCGAAGGCTGAGCAGCGAGGAGTTGGCCGGGTTCCAGGGCAGGGGCCACCTGCCCGGAAGGTCGGGCGGTCTCGGACCGGTGCTGCCACACCGGCCCGAGACCTTGATCGGACGCTGGAGGTCCAACCCATGCATGATCGTACGAATCCTTCGCCCGTACCGGCGATGCCACCTGCTAAGCAGCGCGGCCCCGTCCTCGCACAGGAGCAACAGCGAACCTCAGTGCCCCCTACCTCGGCGCCTGCACTGTGGACGACGTCCAGCCTCGACCCCGACGAGACCGTCGCCGAACTCGGTGGCCGGTACCCGCACTCGACGATTTGGTTCGGCGAGTTCACGGGAAGCTACTGGGCCCTGATCCGTACCAAGGACGGCACCGCCCGAATAGTCGAGGGCAACACGCCTGCCGACCTGGGCCGACAGCTCGACTCCCTGGACCTGCGCACACCGCGGGATGACCGGCCGCAGCACACCGCCGATGAAGACCGAGACTCCATCAGGCTTGCGTGGTGTACCGGTGGAAAGTACTCGTCCGCTCGCAGGCCCTCCCGAGGCCGCGGTAGGTGCCGCCGATGCCACATCATGCCGAAAGCGCTGAGCAGGAGCGGTCGATGCTGACCGGTGCTCCCGCCGACATCCCGGCCGGCGGCGCCTGCGCCTTCCAACTTCCGGGCGACCCGAGCGCCGCCTCCCACGCGCGCTCCCTCGTCGCGGTGACCATGTGCCAGTTGGGCTTCACCACCGACTCGATCGAAGACGCCAGACTCGCCGTCTCCGAACTGGCCACCAACGCACTCACCCACGCGGCCTCGACGGCACCGCCGGAGCTATGGCTCTGGGCACGCACGATCCCCACCCCGCAACTGGTCGTCTCAGTCTTCGACGCTCACCGCGACACCTGGCCGACCATCCGCAACGGCGACCTACTCGACGAGTACGGCAAGGGGCTGTCCATCGTCACGGCGGTCTCTACCGGTACCGGCACGCACCCCAGCCGCTCCCGCCTGACCGCCGCACCGGGCAAGTGCGTCTGGTTCACCCTCACGCTGCCAACCGCATGGCCGCAGGCAGCTCAAAGGAGCACCCCCATCACCCCCAGAACCGCAGCCAACCGGCTATCTGCTGCTCTCAAAGCCCGGGGCGTCCCCACAACCTGTCGCACCGACGACAGCGGCATCTCCATCCTTGCCACAAACACCCTGAACATATGGGTCGAGCCCAAGGCGTTCTCGTGGCGCGACGGCCGGGCCTACACCCGCCAGCCATTGCTTGACATCCAAGAGACCGCCGAACGCATCGTCGGCTACCACGAGGCCCACGCTCTGGCTTCACCCAGCTGAAGAAGACACGCGGCTGGAAACCAGCCTGCATTACCGGGGACGCGGTGTCTCCTCTCGTCCGCCGCGTCCCCGGCCCTCCGCCACGCTTCAAGAACGGGACTTCACACTCGCCAAACGAGGCAACGCCACGTCATCGACCGCCTTGGTCAACTAGCCACCCCTACGACCACGCGCCCCGCATGACCACTTGGCCGCCCCGCATGGACAGCAACCATCTGCGCGCGGAGACCACGCTGCGCGCGTAAGGCTGCTCCTCCCGCGAGCCCATCCCCGCGTGCGCGGGGAGCACGCAAGCACCAATCAGCGCGACGTGACGCCGAGGGACCATCCCCGCGTGCGCGGGGAGCACCGGACCGCGTAAAGGTCGGTGAGGCCCGTGACGGGACCATCCCCGCGTGCGCGGGGAGCACAGGACCAGCGTGCGCAACAGGACGACCCCGACGGGGACCATCCCCGCGTGCGCGGGGAGCACACCATGGAACGCGCGGAGCGGTGCCGTCGGCGGGGACCATCCCCGCGTGCGCGGGGAGCACGTCGACGGCCTTAATGGCGCCGGAAAAGATCTGGGACCATCCCCGCGTGCGCGGGGAGCACGTCCTGAACACGATCGCGGAGCGGTTCGCGGCGGGACCATCCCCGCGTGCGCGGGGAGCACCCAAGCCCCATCGGGCTTGGGGGGTGTTTCACGGGACCATCCCCGCGTGCGCGGGGAGCACCTCACCGACGACATGCACGTTCACCTCTGGGTGGGACCATCCCCGCGTGCGCGGGGAGCACGTCCAGTTGGAGGAGGTGCCGCCCTGCCGGGCGGGACCATCCCCGCGTGCGCGGGGAGCACCTGTGGGTGTTCACGCCCGGCGAGCGGGGCGGGGGACCATCCCCGCGTGCGCGGGGAGCACTGGGCGCCGAAGAGAGAGGACTCCCCCATGGAGGGACCATCCCCGCGTGCGCGGGGAGCACCACCCGGCCGGAACCGTCACATCCTGGGCCGTGGGACCATCCCCGCGTGCGCGGGGAGCACGACAGGCCCCGCACCTTGTTGTACGTGGACTTGGGACCATCCCCGCGTGCGCGGGGAGCACGCCAGGCCGACCTTCTCCATCTGCTCGTCGAATGGACCATCCCCGCGTGCGCGGGGAGCACGACCCCGCTCAGATCGAGGCGATCAAGGACGAGGGACCATCCCCGCGTGCGCGGGGAGCACA